>NZ_JBSHDU010000003.1:122425-214414 GCF_053616475.1 Streptomyces sp. NPDC055815
GCCTGGGGCGCCCTCACCCCCGGCGGGCCGCCGCGCCCCCCCCCCGGGCGGTTGGTGCGGGCGGCCCGCGCGCCCCCGGCGGGGCCCCCCCGGGGGGCGGGGCCCCCCCGCCCCCCCCCGGCCCTCGGGTGGGATGGTGCCGGCAGGATCAGACCTGCTCGTCCTCCGGAATGCTGACCAGCCAGCGGGTGTCCTTGCGCGGCCGCAGGTACAGCGCCCAGTAGAGGGTGGCCACCGCCGTGATGCCGCCGGTCCACAGCAGGTACTCGACGTCCTGCATGTAGAGGACGTACGCGAGGACCGCGATGAGGACCACCGGGACGGCCGGCCACAGCGGCATGCGCCACGCCGCGACCTCGCGGTGCGCGCCCCGGCGGCTGAACAGGGCGGCCACGGCGACCAGCAGGTACATGCCGGTGACGGAGACGCCGGTGACGCCGTAGAGGGTGTCGAGGTTCACGAAGCACAGGCCCGCGCCCGGGACGCCGACCAGCAGGGTGGCCACCCACGGGGAGCCGAAGCGGCCGAGGCGGGACAGGGCGTTGTTGACGGGCTCCGGCCAGGCCTTGTCACGGGCGGAGGCGAACAGCACACGGGAGTTCTGGATGACCATCACGATGCCGGCGTTGATGATCGCGAGGGCGACGCAGAGGCTGATGAACGTGCCGACGGCCGAGTTGGACCAGGCCGCGATCATGCCGCTGATGTCACCGCCGGTGAGGGTCTCCAGGTCGCCGGCGCCGAGGGTGATGGCGACGACGGGCACGAGGATGACGGCGGTCGAGATGGCGAGGGTGGCGAGCACGGTGCGGGCCACGGACTTGCGCGGGTTCTCCAGCTCCTCGGAGAGGTAGACGGCCGTCGAGAAGCCCTGGGTGATGAAGAGGGCGATGGCGAGGCCGGAGACGACCATGGCGCCGGTGACGAGCGAGTGCGTGCCGCCCTCGGCGGCGACCTGGCCGTGGACGAGGGAGCCGATGCCCCGCTCCGAGTGGGCGAAGCCGAGGACCGCGACGATGCCCGCGGCGATCACCTCGAGGACGAGGAAGATGCCGGTGATCCAGGCGTTGGCGCGCAGGTCGAGGAGGCCCGCGAGGGTCGCGAGGAGCATGACGCCGGCCCCTGCGATCGGGGCGGGGATGTGCACCAGGGGCGCGAGGTAGTCGGCGGTTCCCATGGCGATCACCGGTGGCACGATCATCACCACCAGCAGGGACAGGACGAACACCAGCCAGCCGGCGAGACGGCCCGAGAGGGTGGAGACGATGGCGTACTCGCCGCCCGCGCTGGGGATCAGGGTGCCCAGCTCGGAGTAACAGAACGCCACGCCGATACAGAGCAGCGAGCCGATCGCGATGGTGAGGGCCGCGTACGTGCCGACGCCGTCGAACAGGTCGGGTACGACCACGAAGAGGGTGGAGGCGGGCGTCACGCACGACAGCGTGAGCAAGGTGCCGCCCACGACACCGATGGAACGCTTGAGCTTCTGCGGCACGGGGCCGGTCGGAGGGGCCAACGCGTGCGGTGCGCTGAGGGTGTCGGTCATCAGGCGGTTCCGATCGATGCGAGCGGTGGTTCTGAGCGGGAGCTGTATCGCCTCCGAGGCGGCTGGTGATCAGGTGGTTCCGGCGCTCCCGGGCTGAATGGAAGCGTGAGCAGAACCGCAGGTCAATGGGCTCTTCGCTGCGGAATCCGTTGCTCCGACACGCCCGGGCGGGGTGTCGGGGCGCTAAGAACGCGCCAAGACGGCGGAATCGCTCCGTGCGGGAACCGCAGCCCGCCGGCCAGGACTTTTCCCGCGCTTTACCGCCGCTCCACATTCCGGAACGCCGGACGACGCCGACGGCGCCCGGAAGCGCCGTGTCACATTCCCGGCCGCCGTGGCGTCCTAGAGGCGAAACGTCCTGCCCGAGCACAGAAGGAGGCTCCGCATGCCGGCAGCCGAGGCCATGAGCAACATCGCGGTGATCGAGCGCTTCCACGCGGCCACGAACAGCGGCGACCCGGTCCTCGTCGCGAAGGCTGTCGACGAGCTCACCGCACCGGACCTGGTCTTCCACGCCCCGGTGGCGATGGGCGCGACGGGTCGGGAGGCCCTGAAGCGCGTCTGGGAGGTGTTGCTGCGTGCGTTCCCCGACATCCACGTCGCCGTGGAGGAGACGATCGCGGAGGGCGACAAGGTCGTCTCCCGGAACGCCGTGACCGGGACACACCTGGGTGAGTACCGGGACATGCCGCCCACCGGGAAGTCCGTCGCCTACGGCGAGATCTTCGTCTTCCGCTTCACGGACGGACGGATCGCAGAGATACGGGGCGTCGTGGACGTCCTCACCCAGCTGCGGCAGCTCGGCGCCCTCCCGTCCTGACCGACGCCCGGGGCCCGGGTGCCGAGGTGCCCGGGTGCCGAGGTGCCCGGGTGCTGAGGTGCCCGGGTGCTGAGGTGCCCGGTGCTCAGGACGAGCGAGAAATAGTAGCCATGGACATAGTAGCCATGTACTGTATCCCTCGTGAGTTCAGCAAACGAGAGCGCCACAGCAGGCTTCCTGGTCTGGCGCCTGTCGATGAAGTGGCGGGTGGCCGTCGACCGGGCGGTCGCACCGCTGGGCCTGACCCATGCGCAGTACGCCCTGATGGGGTCGCTGCACGGCATGGCACGCTCCGGGCTCGAACCGAGCCAGCGGCAGCTCGCCGACCACACCGGGCTCGAACCCCTGTACGTCTCCAAGCTCGCCCGCGCGCTGGAGGCGGCCGGACTCGTCGCCCGCACCCGGGACCCGAACGACCCGCGCGCCATGCGGCTCTCGCTCACCGAGCAGGGCCGCGACGTCACACGCCGTGCCATCACGGTGGTACAGGGCCTCCTGGACCAGATGCTGGCACCGCTCGGGGGGCAGGACAGCCCGCGCGCCCGGCAGTTCACCGCCGACCTTGCGACCCTGCTCGACGCACCGCTCGATCCGCGCACCGACCACGACGAGGAGCAGTCATGACCACCACCGCACCCACGACCAACGGCCGCGTCATCGCCCTGGCGCACTACTCCGCACGCGCCCTCCTGGAGGGAGTCCTGACCCGCCACGGCGCCACGTTCGAGCAGAGCGTGACGCTCCGGGCCGTCGCCGTCGCGGGCGACTCCATCGGCCGGGACGAGCTCGTCACCGACGTCATGGGCTCGCTGAAGGCCGAGGAGTCGGTCGTGCGCGCCGTGATCGACGGCATGACGGCCGCGGAGCTGCTGGAGCAGGACCCGGCGGCCGACCCCCGGCTGCGGCTCACGGCGACCGGACGGGAGCTGTACGAGTCCACCACCGCCGAGACCGCCGAGATCTCCGCCCGGCTGTACGCCGGCATCCCCGCCGAGGACCTCGCGGTCGCGGGCCGCGTGCTGACCCTCCTCACGCAGCGCGCGAACGCCGAGCTGGCGGGAGCCTGAGTCGCCGCGGGGGCGCGGCAGCGCCGGGGAGGCGCTGTCGCGGCGTTTCGGCCATCACCCGGCAGGGCCATGACCCACCTCCCGCAAGGGTCGATGCATCCCGCACGAACGCGCATTCGCTCTGCTCCGGGGTTCGGGCACCGTCCGAAACACATGTGTTCGACCGGGCCGGCCTTGTCGTTGACCCCTCCGACAGCCAAGACCCCGGCCCCGGAGAACGCCATGTGCCCCTTTCCCGACCATCTCCCCCTCCCCCACCCCCACCCCGACCCCCTCCCCATTCCCCTTCCCTCAGGACCCCGCCGGCCGTGCGGCCGGGATGCGAGGTGGGCGGCATGACGACCACCACGGACGACGCGTCGTCCACGCCCCCGACCGAGACCGTCTCGGCCTCCGAGCGGCTGCTGTTCGGCGGTGAGCTCGCCTACGACCAGGGCTGGAGCCAGCACCGCGGCACCTGGGTGAAGCTCGGCATGTGGCGCATGGCCGTGACCTTCCCCCGCCAGGTCGGGATCGCCGTGCGCCTCGCCCGGCAGGCCGACCGGCGCGCCCTGTACACGGTGGCGGTCAGCGAGATCGGCCGCGGTGTCACGCAGGCATTCTCCCTCGTCGCGGTGAACGCGCTGCTCGCCGAGCTCCTCGCGTCCGGAATCCTCGTCGACCGGTTGCGGGCCGCCCTCCCCTCACTGGTGTTCGTCTCGGTGATGGCGATCGTCTCCTCACTCCTCAAGTCGGCGTCGACCGCCTCCACGGGCATCCTGGAACCCAAAGTCCAACGGGTCGCCACCGAGCGGTACCTGGGTCTCGTCGCCCGGGTGGAGATGGACGCCATCGAGGACGACGCCTTCCACAAACTGATGGACTCCGCTCAGTGGGGCGCCGACGGGGCCCGGCGCATGGTCGGCTACTGCACGGCCGTCGTCGCCTCGGCGATCTCCCTGATCGCCGCCGCGAGCGTGCTGACGGTCCTGCACCCTGCGCTCCTTCCTCTCCTCGTGGCGATGGCCCTGCCGAGCGCCTGGGGATCCCTGACCATGGCCCGGGCGCGGTACGAGAGCTGGCACCGGTTCGTCCAGCACGCGCGCGCCGCGCAGCTGCTCAGCCGGCTCCTGATCGACCAGCAGGCGGCGGGCGAGGTCCGGGTCCACGACGTGGGTCCTTTCCTGCTCGAACACTTCCGGGGCATGGCGGAGACGAGCGAGCGGGAACAGACCCGGCTCGCGTGGATCGGGGCCCGCACGGGACTGCTCGCCGACGGCGCCCGTGGTGTGGCCACGGTCGCCGCGTACGCGGTGCTCGGTCTCCTCCTCTGGAACGGACAGATGGCGCTCGCCGTCGGCGGTACGGCGGTGCTCGCCATCAGGGCCGGGTCGGCGAGCATCACCGACCTGGTGCTGCGCGTCGCCGACCTCCAGGAGGAGTCCCTCTTCGTCGCCGACCTGGAACGGCTCTGTACCGAGGCCGAGCGGCGGGCGATCCCGGAGGCGGGCCTTGACCTGCCCGAGGACTTCGACGCGATCCGTTTCGAGAAGGTCACCTTCTCCTACCAGGGGGCCGAGGAGCCGTCGCTGCGGGAGGTGGACCTGGTCATCCCCCACGGCAGGACCGTGGCGCTCGTCGGGGCGAACGGGTCCGGCAAGACCACGGTGTCCAAACTGCTGTGCGGCCTGCACATGCCCGCGACCGGCCGGGTGATGTGGGGCGAGGTGGACGCTGCGGCAGCCTGCCGGGCGCGGCTCTTCTCCCGCGTCGCCATGGTCGCCCAGAACTTCCAGCGGTGGCCGTTCACCGCCCGGGTCAACATCGGGATCGGCCGGCCCGGCGGCGCGATCGACGACCGCGACGTCGAGGCCGCGGCCGCCTACGCGGGCGCCGACGACGTCGTGGCGAAGCTCCCCCGCGGCCTCGACACGCTCCTCGCCCGCGGCTATCAGGGCGGTCAGGAGATCTCCGGCGGACAGTGGCAGAAGGTCGGCCTCGCCCGTGCGCGGTACCGGAACGGACAGGTCCTGGTCGTCGACGAGCCGACCAGCGCCCTGGACCCGGTCGCCGAGCAGCGTGTGTTCGACCAGATCCACCGGCTCGCCGGCACGGGCCAGACCACGGTCCTGATCACCCACCGGCTCCACAGCGTCCGCCACGCCGACCTGATCTACGTCCTGGAGCGGGGCCGGGTCGTCGAGCACGGCACGTTCGAACAGCTCATGGACCCGGCCTGTGGCACCGGAGCCTTCCGGGAGGCGTACAACCTGCAGGCCCGCCAGTTCCTGGCGCCCACCGTCCCCGAACAGACCGGGCCCGAGACCGCCCCCCGGTGATCCGCTGGGTGACCCGCTAGCGACCCTGCCCCCGCACACGCGGGGGCACGGTCACATCGGCCACGCCTGTCACACCGATCACACCGACCTATCGCTCACACCGGCGAACGCGGCGCCAGCTACGTCCTGTATGTAGTCGCCGTACTGGCGCCCCGTCCCGGTGCCGTTGGGGTTGAAGGAGTAGACCAGGCGGCGCTGGAGGTCACGGGTGGCGAACATCCCGTTCTCCCAGCCGGGGCGGGACCCCGTCTTGCCCCAGACGGTGACGCCGTTGTTCAGCGTGAGCCGCATCATCCCGCCGGGGCTGAAGCACGCGGTGCCGGCCTTGAGGCAGTTCTTGTTCGCCGGGGAGTTGGGCACCTCGGGGACCGAGAAGGCGACCTCCTGCTCGGCCGGCGGAAGCAGTCGGCCACGGAAGAGGGCGGTCATGAAGCGGTCCAGGTCGGCGGCGGTGGATATCATCCCGCCCTCCGCCCACGGGTAGGGGTTCTGCTCGGTGACGTCGTCGCCGCCGACGTACACGCGGGTGTGCGGGCTGGGGAGGCTGAAGTCGTCGGCGGCGGGCAGGCTGGTGTCCCGCAGCTGGAGGGGGCGGAGGATGCGCCGGTCGAGCTCGTGCCCGAAGGTGTGGCCCGTGACCTTCTCCACCAGCAGGCCGATGATCACGGTGTTGATCCCGTTGTACTGCTGGACCGTGCCGGGGGCGGGCCGGTGTGCGTTCCACTCGTGGTCCTGCGCGGCGAGCGCGAAGGTGTCCCGGACTCCGTCCGAGGGCGTCACGCCCTTCAGCCACCACCCGGGCTCGCCACCGGGGCTCGGCGGCGGGCCCGGTGTGGGCGCGGGCTTCGGAAGTCCGCTGGTGTGGTCGAGCAACTGCCGTACCGTGACCGTGCCGTAGTCCGCCGGGATCAGCTCCGGGAGGTGGCGCCGTACCGGGTCGTCGAGACCCATGCGGTGCTCGGCGACCAGCTGCAGGGCCACCGTGTGGGTGAAGACCTTCGTCACACTGCCGATGCGGAAGTGGTCGTCCGCGGTGACGGGACCGGCCGTACCCGTCCACAGCGGCCCGCGGCCCGGTCCGTCGACTCTGACGAGTACCCCGGCCTGGTAGCTCGGCAGGGGCGTGACCAGCTTCCGCAGGGGCTCGGGGTCAAAGACGGACGCGGTGCCCGCCGTGCGCGGCTGCCCCGGGGCGAGGGCCGTCGCGGCGGGGACGCCGGCTCCGATCGTGAGGACCGAGGCGGCGAGGCCGGCCACGGCGAGGCGGCGGAGAGTGATCGGACGGACGAGCACGGGCTGCTCCGTTCTGCTGAGGCGGTGGGGCTCACTGCGCCCCCCTGACACCCTCAACTCTCGCTTCTCCGCGGCCCGGTGAGTATCCGTGATCACCCGGAGTCGACCCCGAATCCCCCGGACCTGGCCCCTGAGACTCGACCCCGAGCCCCCGAAGCCGAACCCGAGCCCCGCACCCCCGAACCCGACCCCGAACCCGAGCCCGGAACCCCCGAACCCCCCAACCCCGAACCGGTTCCCCTACCGCCCGCGCATCAGCTCCAGGTCCTCGCCCCATGCATCCAGTACCCCTCCGTGCCCGTGGCGTCGGGCCGCTTCCTCCACGCGGGCGAAGAGCCCGTGTTGGGCGGCCACATCACCCGAGCCCGAGATGCGGCCCAAGGCGTCGAGCAGCGCGTCGGTGTCCCAGCCGGGCAGGGGGTACCGGGCGAGCTCCCACTCCAGGTACTTGTTGTAGGGACGGGGGCGACGGTCGAGCGCGAAGAGCAGTTCCAGCAGGTGGCCGATGCTGTCGCCGGCGTCGAGCCGGGCAGCGAGGCCGTGTCCGTCCCTGTCGTTCTTCAGGGAGCGGTAGAGGGAGTTGGCGTAGGCGTCGAGCCACGTCGCGGCGGCGCGGGACGCTTCGTCGGCGCTGAGGCGCGCCTTGGCGGCCAGGATCCGGCCGATCTCTCCGTCGAGCCGGTCAAGGACGACCCGGGCGCGGGAGAGGGCGTACCGCTCGAAGCCCGGCATCCCCACGGCCCGGAAGGTGTCGAGGGAGAGGAGGACGAGGTCGAGCTCCCGGCTGCGGTGCCCCGCGTACTCGGTGAGCGGCGTCGACACGCCTTCGGCGAGGACGACGTAGAGGTCGTGGTCGGAGTGCTCGGTGGTCATACCCTCGTGCGCGCTGGACCCTTTCAGGACGAGGCCGAGGACCGCCGGGTCGGCCGAGGCGAGCTCGACGAACGCGTCGTAGGTGAGGGGCTGTTGGGCGCTCATCGCGAGATCCCGCATGCTCCGAGCACCAGGTGCAGCCGTTCCTCGGTGGTCCGGGTCAGGGGCGGGAGGAGGAGGGTCGCGAGGCCGGCTTCGACGGCTCCGCCGTCACGGGCCGAGCGGTCGCCGACCATCAGGGCCTCGCCGGGGCGCACCCCGAGCTGGTCGAGGGCCACGCCGAAGAAGGCGGGGTCGGGCTTGCACAGGCCGTGCTCGAAGGAGAGGGCGTAGCCGTCGGCGTACGCGTCCAGGCCGGTCTTCTCGAAGGCGGGCCGGATGTCGAAGTGGATGTCGCTGATGACGGCCACCTTCAGGCCGGCGGCCTTCAGCGCCGCGAGGGTGGGTGCGACATCCGTCGCGAACGGGTTGCCGGCGGGGTCGGAGAGGGTCGTGTAGAGGGCGTCGGCCAGGTCCGGGGCGATCGCCGCCGCCCGCACCCAGGTGTCGTAGCCCCCGCGGTGCGCGGCGGCGGACACGTCGGACCAGCCCCCTGCCACCTCCGGCAGTCTGCCCGCCTCGCTCAGGGCCTCGCTGATCCGCCGTATCTCCGGTTCCGACGCGTCACGGCCGAGCTGGAGCAGGGTCCGCTCGATCCACGTGGCCCCCTTCGGCCGGTCGTCGGGTGCCGGGCCCCACTTGGGAACGACGAGCGTTCCGACCCAGTCGAACAACACTGCTTCGAAGTAGGGCATGTCTCCCCCGAGACCGTCAGTTCATGATCGCAGGCAGATTCTCAGGCGCGTTCGGAGGCGTCAATGCCTCCTCCTCACCAGGGGTGTTCAGTCGTCGAGCAGGCGCCATGTGGTGAGGGCCAGCCGGGCGCGGGTCAGGCCCGTGGGGGTGGTGAGGTCCAGGGCGAGGCTCTTTCCGATGTGGTCGAGGCGGCGGGCGATGCTGCTGTGGTGGAGGTGGAGGAGGTCGGCCGCGCGACGCACGGAGGCCGTGGCGCAGTACGTCTCCAGGGTCTCCAGGTCTTCCGGGGAGAGCCGGGCGATCGCGGTCACGTCGGGGTTGTCCCGTACGGCGTCCTCGGGGATGTCCGCGAGGAGGGCGAGTGCGCCCAGCTCGGCGTGGTGGACGACGGGTTCGCGCGGGGAGGTGAAGCGGAGCGCCGTGCGGGCCTGACGCCAGGCGCGGTCGGGGCTGTCGGTGGCGCCGATGCCCGCCCGTACCCCTGCGGGGAAGCCCGTACGGTCCAGGGTGGTGGCCAGGATGACGCCCACGTCGGCGAGCGGGGCCGCCTTCACCGGGCGGGCCGGGCAGACCAGGGTGCCGACGCGGTCGAGCGGCAGGCACGTGCGTACGGCGACGACGTGGACGGGCAGGTCGGGGGCGAAGCCGAGGAGGCGGAGGGCGCGGGCCCGGGCGGCGTCGTCGCTCTCGGCGCTGACGGCCAGTTCGACGAGGGCCGGGTCGGCCATGGTGGTGCGGGCGGGGCCGTAGCGTTCGGCGGCGGCAGCGGCGGCGAGGGCGAAGCGGTCGAGAAGGACCTCGTCGAGGGGGTTGGGCGGGCCGGGGCGCTCCAGCCAGACGGTGCCGATCTCCTCCTCGTCGAGGGTGATCGGCGCCTCGGTGGAGGCGGGCGCCGGCGGGGTGGACGCCTGGGTGCCGTGGGGCGAGACGCGGGTCGAACGGCCGGTGCCGTGGAGCCGGATGCCGGCGACGCATTCGGCCAGGCCCGCAGAGGCGCGGGCGAGCGCCGCGAGGTCGACGCGGCGGCGCATCAGGGTGTCGTAGAACGCGACGATGCGCATCGCGCCGTCGACGTACGGATCGAGTCCCGACAGCCGTACGGCCAGTGCCTCCATGGCACAAGGATCGCAGAAGGACGGGCGGACGGGGCGCGCCGACCGGCGCGTGATCGGGGCGGGACGCGCGACGGATGGCGGGTGACCCCGCGGACGCCCGCGGCGGAGGATGGTCGTCATGGACCCCGAACTCGAAGCGTTCATCCCCTTCTTCCCGCGCAACGACCTGTCCGACCCCGTCTCGTCCCGCCTGTACTTCGCCTGCCTGGCGGCCGCCGTGCCCGCTCCGGACACCTCGGAGATGGAGGTCGAGGACCGTGTCGTGCCCGCCGATCCGGACGTAATGGTACGGATCTACCGGCCGCGCGAGGCGCAGGGCGCCGTGGTCTGGCTGCACGGCGGCGGATTCGTCATGGGCGACGTGGACACGGAGCACCCGTGGGCGAGCCGCATCGCGGAGAGTTCCGGCGCGGTGGTGGTCTCGGTCGGCTACCGGCTGGCGCCCGAGCATCCCTTCCCGGCCGCCCTGGACGACGCCTACGCCGTACTGAACTGGACCGCCGAGCACGCCGCCGAACTCGGCATCGACCCGGCGCGGATCGCGGTCGGCGGCCACAGCGCGGGCGGCGGGCTCGCGGCGGCGGTGGCGCTGCGGGCGCGTGACGAGCAGGGGCCGCCGATCCGTTTCCAGCTGCTCAACCAGGCGGGGCTCGACGACCGGCTCGACACGTGGTCGGCCCGGAACTTCACGGACACGCCGTGGTTCCACCGGGACAAGGCGCTCGCCGCGTGGCGCCACTACCTGGGCTCCCGGCCCGCCACGCCGTACGCGGCCCCCGCACGGGCCACGGATCTGTCCGGCCTCCCGCCGGCGTACATCGCCTCCGCCGAGTTCTGCCCGAACCGCGACGAGGACCTCGCCTACGCCCTCCGGTTGCTCCAGGCGGGTGTCTCCGTCGAGGTCCACCAGTGGCCCGGCACGTTCCACGGCTCGCAGGCCATCCTCTCCGCCGAGGTCTCGCAGCGGCAGAACGCCGAACTCGGCGCCGCACTGCGCCGCGCCCTCGCCGACTGAGCCCGCGGACACCGGTCGGTCAGACCGGGGTCGCGGGCACCCGTCGGTCAGACCGGCCCGCACACCGGTCGATCAGGCCGAGCCCGCGGACACCCCTCGTCAGACCGGCCCCGCGGCACACCCGTCCGTCAGGCCCGGCCCGTCGCCAGGTCCATCAGGCGGGCGAGGACGCGGCCGCCCGAGGCGGAGAGGCCGTCGTGCTCCCACTCGTTGGTGACCCAGACGCGCGTGGCGCCGACCTCGCGGGCCGTACGCAGGGAGAGGCCCGCGTCCACGTACATGTCGTCGTGGTAGACGACCGCGGCGAGCGGCACCTCGTTCGCCGCGAGGCGGCGCGGGTCGTACAGGGGCTGCCAGTCGGAGCGTGCGGCGAGGAGGTCGGCGGCGTCCGCGAACGGTCGCAGGCCGCGGATCTCGCGGACCATCCAGGGGTACATCATCTCCCCGGTGAGCAGGAGCGGGTCGGCGTCCTCGGCGAACTCGGGAAAGTCCGCGAGGGCGCGGGAGGCCGCCCATGCGGTGGGGCCGCCGCCCTGCCCGTACAGGCTCTCCTGCAGGACGGCGAAGAGCGGGTTGTCGGCGAAGCCGGTCAGGGACATCACCTGCTGGAGGAAGGTGTCGGTCGGCTCGCCGTCGGAGTCGAGGGCTTCGTCGAGCAGCCAGTGGAGGCGTTCGAAGCCGTCCCCCATGCCGAGGACGAGTCCGAGCGTGCGCAGCCGGCGCGGGGTGAGCCGGTCGCCGTCCGGCAGGCGGACGTCGCCGGCCGCGAGGAGGTCGGCGAGCTTCCGCAGCCGGGGAGCGTCCTGCGGGTACCGCGCGTAGAAGTCGAGGACCCGGTCGCGGACCCGGGGATAGGTGCGGGCGTACACGTCGTCGGCGGTGGCGGTGAGACCGGGCAGGCCTCCCGTGACGTAGCAGGCGCGCAACCCCTCAGGGGCCTGCGAGAGGTAGGTGAGGGTGAGGAAGCCGCCGTAGCTCTGCCCGAGGGTCTCCCAGGGGGTGTCGCCGCAGAGTTGGCGGCGTATCAGCTCCGCGTCGGCGACGATCGAGTCGGCGCGGAAGTGCGCCAGGTGGCCGGCGAGGAGCTCCGCGGACGCGAAGCGGGCGGCGGAGCGCGCGGTGACCGGGCTGGAACGGCCGGTGCCGCGCTGGTCGAGGAGCAGCACCCGGTGGGTCTTCAGGGCATGGGGCAGCCAGCCGGGCGAACCGGCGGACGGCCGGGGCGATTTACCGCCGGGCCCGCCCTGGAGGTAGAGCAGCCAGGGCAGTTCCTCGCTCGCCCGGGCCGGGTCGGTGACCTCGCGGGCGAAGACCTGGAGGGTGGGGCCGTCGGGGGCCCGGTGGTCCAGGGGGACGGTGAAGGTGTGGTCGACGGTCGCGTACGCGGGATTCACGGCTTCTCTCGCTGTCGTGGGGGCGGGCGGTCCCTCGGTGCGTACGGTGGTGAGCCGGGCCGGACTCGCCACCGTACGAGGTCAGGCCGTCGGGCCCGCCGGCGCCAGGGTGTACGTCCGGCCGGACGTGTAGAACTCCAGGGCCGCGCGGCCCTGCTCGCGCGGCCCGTGGCTGGAGGCCTTGGAGCCGCCGAACGGCAGATGGAAGTCGACGCCGGTGGAGGGGGCGTTGATCCGGATCATGCCGGTGTCGAGCAGGTCGAGGCCGTTCAGGGCCGTGTTCAGGTCGGCGGTGTGGACCGAGGTCACCAGGCCGTACGGGACGGAGTTGGTGATCCGGATCGCGTGGGCGAGGTCGTCGGCGGCCAGCAGGGTCGCGACGGGGCCGAAAACCTCCTCGCGCAGCAGCTGGTGTCCGGGCGCGACCTTCTCGACGAGGGTCGGGGCCGCGTACCAGCCGGGCCTGTCGAGCGCGGTGCCGCCGGCGAGCGTGCTCAGTCCGCGGCAGGCCTCGACCATCCGGTCGCGGGCGCCTTCCTGGATGAGCGGCCCGCACACGGTGGCCGGGTCGGCGGGATCGCCGACGGGGAGGGCCTTCAGCGCTTCGGAGAGCGCCTCGCGCAGCGGGTCGAGTGCCGCGCCGACCGCGATGACGCGGCTGGTGGCGGTGCACTTCTGGCCCGCGTATCCGGCGATGGAGGCGGCGATGTGGCCGGCCGCCTGCTCGATGTCCGCGTCGGGCAGGACGAGCGCCGCGTTCAGTCCGCCCATCTCCGCCTGCGCCGGGATGCCCCGGGCGGTCGCGGCCCGGGCGACGGCCCGGCCGACGGGGGTGGAGCCGGTGAAGGAGACGACGTCGGCGGCCGAGACGAGCGCGTTGCCCTCGGTCGCGCCGCCGGGGAGGACGGTGAACACCGCTTCCGGGACGGCCTTCCGGACGATCTCGGCGAGGCGCTGGGCGCAGGCGGTGGCTTCGGGCGCGGGCTTGAGGACGACCGTGTTCCCGGCCGCGAGGGCGGGGGCGGCCTTCCAGGTGGGGATGGCGAAGGGGAAGTTCCAGGGGGTGATCAGGCCGGCCACGCCGTGCGGGCGGCGCCGGGTCAGGAGCAGTCCGGCCCCCGCCGCCGTCTCGTGGACGGCTCCGGTGGGCTCGTACGGGGCCTGGGCGTAGTAGCGCCAGATGGCGGCGGTCCTGGCCACCTCGGCTCTGGCCTCGGAGAGCGGCTTGCCGACCTCGCGGACGGCGAGCTCGGCGAGTTCGCCGGCCGCGGCCTCGACGGCGGCGGCGATCGCGCCGAGGGCGGCCGACCGCGCGGCGGCGCCGGCGAGCAGCCAGCCGGGCTGGGCGGCACGGGCCCGCTCGACGGTGTCGACGGCGGCGAATGCACCGGGCGCGGCCGTCCGCAGGAGCACGTCGGCCGGGTCGGCCGGGTTGCGGGAGACGAGGGTGGGAAGTGCGTCGGTCACGGGAGGAGGCCTCCAGGGAAGGGGTCGTCCGGGAAGGTGCCGCGCGGCGCCGACGGCGGGTGTCAGCCAGCGCCGTCGGTGAGCCGCTTCAGCGGGGGCGCGTCAGTGGTGGCCCTCCGCGACGGCCTTCTCCGTCGCCGTCCGGACCGCGGCCTCCGTCGCGCCCGTCAGCGGGTGGCGCGGCGGGCGGGTGGGGCCGCCGGGGCGGCCGGCGATGTCCATGGAGAGCTTGATGGACTGGACGAACTCCGTCTTCGAGTCCCAGCGCAGCAAGGAGTGCAGGGATTTGTACAGCGGCAGCGCGGTCTCCAGGTCGCCCGCGACGGCGGCCTGGTAGAGCGTGGCGCAGCTGGCCGGGAAGGCGTTGGGGTAGCCGGCGATCCACCCGACGGCGCCCGCGACGGCCAGCTCCAGGAGGACGTCGTCCGCCCCGATCAGCAGGTCCAGCTCCGGGGCGAGTTCGGCGATCTCGTAGGCCCGCCGGACGTCGCCGCTGAACTCCTTCACCGCGACGATGCTGCCGTCGCCGTGGAGCCGCGCGAGCAGCTCGGGGGTGAGGTCGACCTTCGTGTCGAAGGGGTTGTTGTACGCGACGACCGGGATGCCCACGCCGGCCACCTCCGTGTAGTGGGCGCGTACGGCGGCCGCGTCGGCGCGGTAGGTGTTGGGCGGCAGGAGGAGGACCGAGCCGCAGCCGGCCTCGGCGGCCTGCTCGGCCCAGCGGCGGGACTCGGCGCTGCCGTAGGCGGCGACGCCCGGCATGACCCTGGCTCCGTCGCCGGCCGCTTCGACGGCGGTACGGACGACCTGGGCGCGCTCGGCGTCGGTGAGGGTCTGGTACTCGCCGAGGGAGCCGTTCGGGACGACGCCGTCGCAGCCGTTGGCGATCAGCCAGGCGACGTGCTCGGCGTAGGCGTCGTGGTCGACGGAGAGGTCCTCGCGGAAGGGGAGGGTGGTGGCGACCATGATGCCGCGCCAGGGTCGGTCGGTGTTCCAGGTGGTGGCGACCATGCCGATGACCTTTCGATAGTGTGTGACATTTTACAGAGGGGCGAAAGCAGAGAGGCCTGCACAGGCCTCTCCTGCGGGCTCTAGGAAGCGTCGGGGTCCGGATCCTCGTCCAGCTCGGCGAGCACGGAGAGCCGGACCGGGACGGCGAACGGGCGTCGTTCCGCGGGTGGTTCGGCGGCGCCGTCGCGGGCGGCGAGGCAGGCGACGGCCGTCCCGCACATCCGCCCCTGGCACCAGCCCATGCCGGCCCTGGTGAGGAGTTTGACGGTGCGCGCGTCCCGTGCGCCGAGCTCGGTGACGGCCTCGCGGACGCGGCCGGCGCTGACCTCCTCGCAACGGCACACGTCCGTGTCGTCGGTGAGCCAGCCCTGCCATCCGGGGCCCGGGGCGTGGGCCGCGGCCATGACCTCGGCGAAGGCGCGCATCCGGTTCCGGCGGCGCCGGAGTTCGGCGACACGGCCCGCGCCGGTACGGCGGCCGAGGAGTCGCGCGGCGATGGCCCGGGCGGCCAGCTCACCCTCCGTACGGGCAAGTTCCGCCCCGCCCACGCCCCCGGTCTCCCCCGCCGCCCACAGTCCGCGCTCCGAGGTCTCCTGGAGGTCGTCCAGGGCGAGGCCGAGGGTGCCGTCGGGGAGGGGCCGGGTGGCGCAGCCCACGGTCGTGGCCAGTTCGATCTGCGGGACCAGGCCGTGTCCGACGGCCAGGGCGTCGCAGGCGATCCGGCGGCCCGTCCCCGGCACGGGGCGCCAGTCGGCGTCCAGGCGGGTGACGGTCACGGCCTCGACCCGGTCGGTGCCGTGGACTTCGGTGACGGCACTGCGCAGCCGGACGGGGACCCGGTGGCGGAGCAGTCCGGCTCCGTGCAGCAGGGCCTCGGCGGCCTTGCCGGGGTTGGCGAGGAGGGTCCGGGGGCTGCGGGCGTAGCGGAGGTATCCGGCGGCCTCGACCACGGCCGGCACCTGTGCGCCGGCGGCGGCGAGGGAGGAGGCGACGGCGAGCAGCAGGGGGCCGCTGCCGGCCACGACGATGCGGCGGCCGGGCAGCACGAGGCCGGACTTGAGCATGGCCTGGGCTCCTCCGGCGCCGACGACGCCGGGCAGGGTCCAGCCGGGGAAGGGGAGTTGGCGTTCGTACGCGCCGGTGGCGAGCAGCAGCGCCCGGGCCCGGATGCGTACCGGCCGCTCCCCGCCGCCGTCGGCCCCGGTGACCGCGTGGACGGTCCAGGTCCCGTCGTCCGCCCGTACGGTGGACCACACGTGGTGTCCGGCGAGGTGGGCGACGCCGCTTTCGGCGAGGCGTCGGCGGAGGTCGGTGTAGGCGGACCAGTCGTGGTGCAGGGCCTCGGGCCGTACGGCGCCGAGCGCGGGCGCGGGGTGCCGGTAGAACTGCCCGCCGGTCTGGGTGGAGGTGTCGAGGAGGGCGACGGAGAGGCCGAGTTCGGAGGCGGTGACGGCGCCGGCGAGTCCCGCGGAGCCGGCTCCGACGACCACCAGGTCGTAGGTCTCGGGCTCAGACGGTGAGGCGGTCATGGCCGTGTCCCTCCTGGGTGGTGATCGCGTCGCCGGGGCGGGCCGGCACCAGGCAGGCGCGCCGGTTGGGTTCGCCGTTGACGGTGGCGAGGCAGTCGTAGCACTGGCCGATGCCGCAGAAGGCGCCGCGCGGCCGCCCGCCGTCCCGGGTGGTGCGCCAGGCCAGGATGCCGGCGCCCCAGAGGGCGGCGGCGACGGTCTGGCCCGGCAGGGCGGTGACGCGACGGCCGTCGAAGGTGATCTCGAACGGCGGATCGGGCTGCGCGCCGACGAGGTCGGCGGGGGTGCGGGCCACGGGCCCTCCTCTCGTGACGGTGGGTGCGCGGTCAGTCCGCGAGGTCGGCGAACCGCTCCGGTCGGAACGGATGGATGTCGAGGGGCGGTTCGACGCCGGTGATGCACGCGGCGATGATCTGCCCCGTGACGGGCGCGAGTCCGATGCCCGCTCCTTCGTGGCCGCAGGCGTGGAGCAGTCCGGGGACGCGGGGGTCGGGGCCGATCGCGGGCAGGTGGTCGGGCAGGTAGGGGCGGAAGCCGAGGTAGGTGCGCAGGGCCCGTACGGTCCCGAGGACCGGGAACAGCGCGGTGGCCCCGGCGGCGAGCCGGCGCAGGACCTCGGTGGAGAGCGTGCGGTCGAAGCCGACCCGTTCGCGGCTGGCGCCGATCAGGACCGGGCCGGCCGGGGTGCCCTCGACGACGGCGGAGGTCTGGAGCGCGGCGGAGCCGCTGGCGACGTCGGCCACGTAGTCCGCGGCGTACACCTTGTGGCGCACGACGCGCGGGAGGGGTTCGGTGACGAGGACGAAGCCCCTGCGGGGCAGTACGGGCAGGTGCACGCCGGCGAGTTCGGCGAGGGAGCCGCCCCAGGTCCCGGCGGCGTTGACCACGTACGGGGCATGGAGCTCGCCGCGCGTGGTCCGTACGCCGCGGATCTCGCCGGCCGCGCCGGTGAGCAGGGCGGTGACCTCCTCCCCCAGGCGCAGCCGGATCCGGTCGCCCTCCGTGCGGAGCAGTCGGGCTGCCGCGTGGGCGGGCATCACCTGGGCGTCCTGGGGATAGTGGAAGCCGCCCGCCGGGGTGGGTGCGAGGTGGGGCTCCAGGTCGTGGAGCCGGTCCGCGGGGACCTCCTGGCTGGTGACGCCCGCCTTCTCCTGGCGGGCCGCGAAGTCGCGCAGGGCGCGCATCCCGGACTCGTCCGAGGCGACGACGAGGCCGCCTTTCGCCTCGTACTCGACCTCCGGCGGGAGCAGTTCGGCCAGCTCCTGCCACAACGTGGTGGAGATCAGGGCGAGTTCTAGTTCGGGCCCTGGTTCCTTGTCGGAGACCAGGAGGTTTCCCTCGCCCGCTCCCGTGGTTCCGCCGGCGACGGAACCGCGGTCGACGACGGTGACGGAGAGGCCGGCTCGGGCGGCGTAGTGGGCGCAGGCCGCGCCGACGACGCCGGCGCCGACGACGATGACATCCGAGGTGTTTCTCGTGGGCACAGCAGTAATATTTCACATGGCACTGGAGTTGCCAAGGCCCGCGGGGAGCTTCTCAGTTGGCGCGTCGCCGCCGGACCCGACGCCCGGACACGGATCAGTAACGGAGCTCCCGACACCTTGTCAGTACAATTTCACATTACTATGTTACCGGTCACATTCCAGCCGCTCGCTTCCTCGACGCCGGCTGTCCGACTGCTGCTCTCTCGGAGTGACCACCCATGAACCAGCGCACCCGCACCTTGGCCACCGCCCTGGTGACCACCCTCGCCCTCGGCGTGACCGGCTGTTCCGGCGGCGGGAAGTCCGGCGGCTCCCCGGACCGCAAGAACCCCGCGACCTCCACCAACGGCGCGATCGTCGGCGGGACCCCGCAGCAGGGCGGCACGCTCACCGTCCTGTCCAACCAGGACTTCACCCATCTCGACCCGGCCCGCAACTGGGTCATGAGCGACATGGACTTCGGCACCCGGCTGCTCTACCGCACCCTCGTGGCGTACAAGGCGGAGCCCGGCGCGAAGGGCGGGCAGCTCACGCCCGACCTCGCCGAGGACCTCGGCACCTCCTCCAACGGCGCCAAGACCTGGACCTTCCGGCTCAAGCCGGGCCTGAAGTACGAGGACGGGTCCCCGATCACCGCCCAGGACGTCAAGTACAACGTGGAGCGGTCCTTCTCCCCCGACCTGCCCGGTGGCCCCGACTACGCGGCCCGCTACCTCGTCGGCGCCGAGGGCTACCAGGGCCCCGCCAAGGGCAGGCACCTGGACTCCGTGAAGACGCCGGACGCCCGCACCATCGTCTTCGAACTCCGCAAGCCCTTCGCCGAGTTCCCCTACGCGACCGTCCTGCCCACCTTCGCGCCCGTCCCCCAGGCTCAGGACAAGGGACCCCAGTACGACAACCGCCCCTTCTCCTCCGGCCCGTACAAGATCGACTCGTACGCCCGCGACAAGCAGCTCGTCCTCGTCCGCAACACCCACTGGGACCCGAAGACCGACGCGGTCCGCAAGGCGTACCCGGACCGGATCGTCGTCACCATGGGCCTGAAGGCCAACCAGATCGACGACCGGCTGATCGCGGCCGCCGGCGCCGACGCCTCAGCCGTCGCCTGGGACAAGCTCCGCCCCGAGTCCACCCCCAAGGTCCTCACCAGGCCCGAGGTCAGGGCCCGGCTCCTCGCCGAGTCGACCAGCTGCACCGAGATGGTCCAGATGCACACCGGCCGGGCGCCCTTCGACGACGTCAGGGTCCGGCAGGCGGTGCAGTACGCCCTCGACCGCGAGGCGATCCTCACCGCCTCCGGCGGCCCCGCGCTCAACGACCCCGCCACCGCGCTCATGCCCGCGTCCCTCTTCGGCGGCAAGCAGCCCGACACCCTGAAGATCCCGCTCACCGGCGACGTGGAGAAGGCGAAGCAGCTCCTCAAGGAAGCGGGTAAGAGCGGCGGCCTCTCGACGAGCATCACCGTCTCCAACGGCGACAAGTCGGTGGGAGAGGCGATCCAGCAGTCCCTGGGCCGCGCCGGGATCAAGGTCACCATCGAGACCGTCGACCCCTCCGCCTTCTACGACACGATCGGCGACACCAAGAACCGCACGGACCTCGTCTACACCGGCTGGTGCCCCGACTTCCCCTCCGGGTCGACCTTCCTGCCCTTCGTCTTCGACGGCCGCTACATCAAGGAGAAGGGCAACTCCGGCAACCACTCCCTCTTCCGTGACGACGCCACCATGAAGCGGATGGACGCGATCGCCGCGATGACCGACGCCGCGCAGGCCGACAAGGCATGGCGGGAGCTCGACGGCGAGATCCTCGCCAAGGCCCCGACCGCGCCCGTCGTCATCGAGCGCAGGCCCCTGCTGCTCGGCACGAACATCGCAGGCGCCTTCGGCCACACCTCCTTCGGCGGACAGATCGACTTCGCGACGGTCGGCCTCAAGGACCCGTCGAAGAGCGCGAGCTGACGGCAGCCATGACCACCACCTCGACCTCCCCGCCCCTGACGGGGAGCAGCGGGCCCTGGCAGCTCGCCAGGACCGAGCTGCGCCGCCGTACCTCCGTGAAGCTCTCGCTCGCCGTCGTCGTCTTCTTCGCGCTCCTGACCGTGGCCGCCCCGCTGATCGGCTCGCTGGGCGGCTGGGGCCCGGAGGAGTTCGACAAGAGCGCCGTCGATCCGTACCTGGGCGGTCAGCCCATCGGGCCGCTCGGCGGCGTCTCGGCGGAGCACTGGCTCGGCGTCGAACCCGTCACCGGCCGCGACCTGTTCGCCCGGGTCGTGCACGGCGCCCAGGTCTCCCTGCTCATCGCGTTCGCGGCGACGGCGATCGTCGTCGTCGCCGGGACGGCGGCCGGCATCGCCGCCGGGTACTTCGGCGGCCGCACCGACACCGTGCTCTCCCGGCTGATGGACCTCACCATGTCCTTCCCCTCCCTCATCTTCATGATCGCGATGATGTCGGTGGCGCGGGACGTCAACCGGATCGTCCTCATGACCGCCGTCATCGGCCTCTTCGGCTGGCCCGGCATCGCCCGCGTCGTCCGCGGCCAGACCCTGTCGCTCAAGCACCGCGAGTACGTCGACGCCGCACGCGTCGGCGGCTCGGGACCGTGGCGGATCCTCGCCCGCGACATCCTCCCGGGCGTCGCCGGGCCCGTCATCGCGTACACCACCCTGATCGTCCCCGGGATGATCGCCACCGAGGCGGCCCTCAGCTATCTCGGCGTCGGCGTCCGCCCGCCCACCCCGTCCTGGGGCCAGATGATCGCCGAGAGCGTCGCCTACTACGACACGGATCCCATGTACTTCGTCGTCCCGAGCCTCTGCCTCTTCCTCACCGTGCTCGCGTTCACCCTCCTCGGCGACGCGCTGCGCGACGTCCTCGACCCGCGCGGGAGCGGCACGTGATCCTCTACCTCGGGCGCCGGCTCCTGGGCGTGCTCGGCGTCCTCGTCGCCATCGCCGCCGTCACCTTCACCATCTTCTACGTCCTGCCGTCCGACCCGGCGGCCGCGGCCTGCGGCAAGTCGTGCAGCGCCGAACGCCTGGAGGCGATCCGCGCCCACATGGGCCTGGACGCCCCGCTGTGGCGGCAGTTCACCGACTTCGTCACGGGCATCTTCACGGGCCGCACGATGGGCAGCGGCCAGTACGCCCTGCACTGCGACTTCCCCTGCCTCGGCTACTCGTACGAGAACAGCCAGGGCGTGTGGGACCTGCTCGTCGACCGGCTGCCGGTCTCCGCCTCCCTCGCCCTGGGCGCGGCCGCGATCTGGCTGCTGCTCGGGCTCTCCGCCGGCGTCACCGCCGCCCTGCACAAGGACACGCTCACCGACCGGGCCCTGATGGTCGGCGCGGTCGCCGCCGCCTCGCTGCCCGTCTACTTCACCTCGGTGCTGCTGATCTACGGACTGATCCGGGTCTCCGGACTGCTCCCCTACCCGCAGTACGTGCCCTTCGGCTCCGACCCGCTGTCCTGGGCCACCAACCTGCTGCTCCCCTGGCTGGCGCTCGCGATCCTGTACGCCGCGATGTACGCGCGCCAGAGCCGCAGTTCGATGATCGAGTCCATGGCGGAGCCGTACATCCGCACCGCACGCGCCAAGGGGCTGCCGCGCCGCACGGTGGTCGTCAAGCACGGGCTGCGCGCGGGCATGACACCGATCCTGACCATCTTCGGGATGGACCTGGGCGGACTGCTCGCCGGCGCGGTGATCACCGAGTCCATCTTCGGACTGCCCGGCATCGGGCGCCTCTTCTACGGCGCCCTGTCCACCGGCGACCAGCCCGTCATCCTCGGGGTGACCCTGCTCGCCGCCACCTTCATCGTCGTCGCCAACCTGGCCGTCGACCTGCTGTACGCCGTCGTCGACCCGCGAGTGAGGTACTGATGGGCGACCTGGCCCCCCTACTGTCGGTACGGGACCTCACGGTCACCTTCCCGACCAAGCGCGGCCCCGTCCGGGCGGTCGACTCCCTCTCCTTCGACGTCCCGCCCGGGCGCACCCTCGGCATCGTCGGCGAGTCCGGCTCCGGGAAGTCGGTCACCTCGCTGGCCGTGATGGGGCTGCACACCGGAGCCGAGGTCACCGGCTCCGTCGCCCTGGCCGGCCGCGAACTGATCGGCCTGCCGGAGCGCGAGCTCAACCGGCTGCGCGGCCGGAGGATGGCGATGATCTTCCAGGACCCGCTGTCCAGCCTGCACCCGTACTACACGGTCGGGGAGCAGATCGCCGAGCACCACCGGGTCCACTTCGGGTCCCGCCGCGCGGCCGCCCGCGAGCGGGCGGTCGAGGCGCTCGGCGAGGTCGGCATCCCCGAGCCGCGCCGCCGGGCCGGTGAGTACCCGCACCAGTTCTCGGGCGGCATGCGGCAGCGCGTGATGATCGCGATGGCGCTCGCCTGCGAACCGGACCTGCTGATCGCCGACGAGCCGACGACGGCGCTCGACGTCACCGTCCAGGCGCAGATCCTGGAGCTGATCGCCCGCCTCCAGCAGGACCGGGGCCTCTCCGTCGTCATGATCACGCACGATCTGGGCGTGGTGGCCCGGGTCGCGCACGACGTCCTGGTGATGTACGGCGGCCGGGCCGCCGAACACGCCCCGGTGGACGATCTGTTCGCGGTTCCGGCCCATCCGTACACCCGGGGGCTGCTCGACTCGCTGCCCCGCCTCGACGACCGCGACGACGCGCCGCTCCGGGCGATCCCCGGCAGCCCGCCGTCCCTGCTCGACCCGGCACCGGGCTGCGCGTTCGCGCCCCGCTGCTCCCGCGCGGCCGCCGGCTCCGAGGAGGAACGGGCCCGCTGCACGGGCGAACGCCCGCTGCTCGGCGGCCCGGACGGACACCCGGCCGCCTGCCACTTCCCCGCGTACGAAGGCGTTCCCTCATGACCACCACTGCTCCGTCCCTGTTGAGCGTCCGGGACCTGACCATGACGTTCCCCGGCCGCCGGGCCCGCTCGGCGCCCGTCCGGGCCGTCGACGGCGTCTCCTTCGACGTGGCGGCGGGCGAGACCCTCGGTCTCGTCGGCGAGTCCGGCTGCGGCAAGTCGACCACCGGCCGCATGATCGTGCGCCTCCTGGAGCCGACCGCGGGCTCCGTCTCGTACGACGGGCGCGACATCAGCCATCTCTCCCCGCGCGAGCTGAAGCCGCTGCGGCGCGAGCTCCAGATGGTCTTCCAGGACCCGCACTCCTCCCTCAACCCCCGGCAGACCGTGGCCCGGATCATCTCCGACCCGCTGCTCGTGCAGGGGAGTCCGGCCGCCGAGGCGCGCAAGCGGGCCGCGGAACTGATGGAGCTCGTCGGGCTCATCCCGGAGCACATCGACCGCTACCCGCACGAGTTCTCGGGCGGCCAGGCCCAGCGCATCGGTATCGCCCGCGCGCTGGCCACCGGTCCCCGCCTCGTCGTCGCCGACGAACCCGTCTCCGCCCTCGACGTCTCCGTGCAGGCGCAGATCGTCAACCTGATGGAGCGGCTCCAGCGCGAACTCGGCCTCGCCTACCTCTTCATCGCCCACGACCTCTCGGTCGTGAAGCGGGTCTGCGACCGGGTCGCCGTGATGTACCTCGGGCGGATCGTGGAGATCGGCGCGAAGGAGCGGGTGTACGAGGCGCCCGCCCACCCCTACACCCGGGCGCTGCTCTCCGCCGTACCCCTGCCCGACCCGGCGGCCGAGCGGGCCCGGGAGCGGATCACGCTGCTCGGCGACCCTCCGAGCCCGGCCGCTCCCCCACCGGGCTGCACCTTCCACCCGCGCTGCCCGAAGGCCCGGGACATCTGCCGCACCGAGGCGCCGCTGCTACGGATCGCCGCCCCGGGCGAGGCCCGGCAGGTGGCCTGTCACTTCCCCGAGGGTCGGGAGGAAACCTGAGGGCCCACCCGGACTCTTGACAACTGCTCATGTTTCTCGTCCTCATGTCCCTGACAGAACTGTCACCACACCACGGGGGGACGATCAGAGCATGACCAAGCCCGAGAGCGCCGGACCCGACCACGACGTCGTCATCAGCGGGGCCAGCCTCGCCGGCTGCACCGCGGCGATCCTGCTCGCCCGGCGGGGTGCCCGCGTCGCACTGCTCGAACGCCGCTCGCGCCCCACGGCGTACAAGGCGCTGTGCACCCACTCCATCACCGCCAACGCCACCCCGATCCTCCAGGAACTCGGCCTCGTACCGGCGCTGGAGAAGGCGGGGGCCGTGCGCAACGAGGCCCGCTGGTACACCCGTTGGGGCTGGATCGAGCCGAGCGCCGCGCCCGGCCCCGAGCTGCCGTACGGCTACAACGTCCGGCGCAGCGTCCTCGACCCGCTGATCAGGTCCCGTGCGGCCGAGACCCCCGGCGTCGACGTCCTCCTCGGCCACAAGGTGACTGGTCTGATCGAGGAGGACGGACGCACGGTGGGGGTGCGGGCGTCGACGCCCGAGGGGGAGCGCGAGATCCGGGCCCGTCTGGTGGTCGGCGCCGACGGCAAGGACTCGGCCGTGGCCGGGTTCGCCGGGGTGCCGGCCCGACAGCACGAGAACGCGCGCTTCGGCTATCTCGCGCACTTCCGGAACCTGCCCCTGCGGGACGGGATCAGTCACGCCTGGTTCCTGGTGCCGGACATGGCGTACGCGTTCCCGAACGACGACGGGGTGACGGTCGTCGCGGTGCTCCCGGACAAGAAGCGGCTTCCGGCCTTCCGGGAGGATCTGGAGGGCAGCTTCCTGGAGTTCGTCCGCTCCCTGCCCGACGCGCCGGCCATCGACGCCGCCGAACGCGTCACGAAGTTCACCGGCGCGGTCGACTACCCGCTCCACACGCGCAAGGCGGCCGCACCGGGGCTCGCGCTCATCGGCGACGCCGCCCTGACGGGCGATCCGCTGTGGGGCGTGGGATGCGGGTGGGCGCTGCAGTCCGCGCAGTGGCTGACGGACGCGGTCGCCCCGGCCCTCACCGGCTCGGGCGACCTCGACAAGGCGCTCGCCGTGTACGCGCGCAGGCACCGGCGCCGGCTCGGCGGGCACCAGTACCTGGCGGCCGACTTCGCCAAGGGCCGGCCGTTCAATCCCCTGGAGCGGCTGATGTTCTCGGCGGCGGCGCGCGACGGGGCCGTGGCCCGGCACATGCACATGTTCGCGTCCCGGCTGATCGGTCCGCCGGGCTTCCTGAACCCCGTGATGGTGACCAGGGCGGCGCTGGTGAACCTCAGGCATCGCGGGGCGTGACCCTGTGCGGGTCTTCCGTCCGGGCACGCCGACGCCGGCACCGCTTCACACGAGCGGTGCCGGCGTCGGTGTGCTCAGGCGGCCTCGCGGGCCGCGCGGTACAGGGCGCCCGCGACGGCGAGGTCCTCCCAGGCCATGCCGACGCTCTTGAAGAGCCGCGGGCGCCCGGAGGGGACCCGGCCGCGCACCAGGTCGGCGAGGGTGCCCGTGATGTGCTCCTCGCCGATCGCCCCCTCGGCCAGGGGGACGAGCAGGTCGCCGGCCTCGCGGAGCGCCGCCGAGCGGGCCTCCACGTAGACCTCGGCGCGGGCCACGAGGGCCGTGTCGGTCTCCCGGGCCGCCGGCTCGTGCGAGCCGACCGCGACGACGGTGGCGCCGTCGGCCACCAGCGTGCCGTCGAAGAGGGGTTCGCGGGCCGTGGTGCAGCAGACGACCAGATCGGCCCCGGCCACGTCGTCGGCCGTGCCGGCGCGGGCGGACACGTCGAGCGTCCGCGCGTATCCGGCGAGGGCGCGGGCGCCCACCTCGTTGCGCCCGACGACGACCGCCTCGGCGACCTCGCGCACGCCGAGGACGGCCTCCAGATGGCCGTACGCCTGGGGCCCGGTGCCGAAGAGGACGAGCCGCAGGGGCCGGTCGTCCGGCGTCAGATGCCGTACGGCGAGCGCCGATACGGCCGGGGTGCGCAGCTCGGTGAGGACCGCGCCGTCGAGCAGGGCGAGCGGCTGGAGGCTGCCGCCGTCGAGGAGCAGGTAGGAGCCGGTGATGCGGGGCAGCCCGAGGGCCGGGTTGCCGGGGGCCACGCCCGCGATCTTCACTCCGGCGTACGTGTGATCGGCGGCCGCCATGAGGAGGAGCTCGCCGGCCGGGACGGGCACAGCGGTGCGGGGCGGGGCGGTCTCGGGGTCGAACCCGGCGCGCAGGACGTCGGCGAGGACGTCGACGGTGGCCGCCGGGGTCAGGAGGCGGGTCATGGCGGGGGCGTCGATGTGCAGCAGGCCGGTCCTGGCCGTCGTGGTCGTCGTCATGCTGCTGCTCGTGGACGTCAGGCTCGTCTCGGTCGTCAGGCTCGTCTCGGTCGTCAGGCTTGTCTTGGACGTCAGGCTCGTCTTGGTCGTCACAGCAGGAATCCTGTGCCCAGCTCGTCGTGGGGGTCCAGGACGAAGGTGTGGGTGCCGGTGCGGTGGGTCGCGCCGGTCACCTCCGTGATCCCGCCGGGCAGCAGCCGGCCCGTGAACACGGTGTCCGCCACGGACTCGTGCGTGAGGGTGTCCCCGGGGGCGAGGCGCCCGTCCTCGCCGAGCAGGGCGAGCCGTGCGGAGGTGCCGGAGCCGCAGGGCGAGCGGTCGATCTGGCCGTCGGCGAAGACGGTGACGTTGCGCTGGCGAGGCCCCTGGGGAGTGTCGGGCAGGTCCTCGTACAGGATGACGCCGTACACGTCGTGCTCGGGGAGCGCGGCGCGGATCTCCCGTCCGGCCCGGACGAGCGCGGGCAGGGAGCCGCGCGTGGTGTCGAGGCCGAGGGCGGCCGCGGGGACGGAGGCGTAGCAGGCGCCCGAGTCGGCGAGGTCGACCTCGACGGTGCCGGAGGCGAGGGTCACCGGGACCTTGCGCGCCAGGACGCGGGTCGGGACGTTGCGGAAGGTGACGCCGGTGGTGCGGCCGCCCGCGCGGTGGACGGTCGCGGTGACGCGCCCGGAGGGCACGTCGATGCGGACGGGGACGTCCCCGTCGTCGGGTGCGGGGACGCGGCCGGTGTCGACGGCCCAGGCGCCGAGCGCCATCGTGCCGTGCCCGCAGGCGGTGGAGTAGCCGTCCTTGTGCCAGAACAGCACGCCGAAGTGGGCGCCGTCGTCGTCGGGCGGGACGATGAAGCCGCCGTACATGCCGGAGTGTCCGCGTGGTTCCCGGACCAGGAGGCGGCGCAGCTCGTCGAGGGGGCCGAGCCGGAGCGCGAGGGCGCGGCGTTCGGCGACGGTGTCGCCGGGGATCGGCGGCAGGTCCTCGTCGACGATCCTGAAGGGTTCGCCTGCGGTGTGGTAGTCGGTGGTGCGGACCGAGTGCGGGGTGGTGCTCACGACGTACGGCCTCCGGAGGAAGGGTTTGTGGTGCCGGGCCGGCCCCTCCCCCCGTGGAAGGACCGGCCCGGACGGTGTGCGGTGCGGTGCGGTCAACTGCGGAGGGGGCCCTCGCAGCTGTAGGACGACGTGCCCGCGACCTTGGTGGACCAGATGTCGATCGGTCCGAAGCTGCAGTTCATGTCGGCCAGGTTGTTCGAGGCGGCGCCTGCGCGGTCGAGGATGAAGTAGTCGACGGTCTCGGACATGTCCTTGAAGTTCTGGTCGGAGCTGGCCCAGTTGGACAGGTTGGCGGTGATCCGCCCGGTGCAGAGGAAGCGTCGCTTGCCCGGCTCGCCGTTCTCCACGCAGTCGGGGTTGCTGGCGGTGGCGGCGGAGAAGGAGGACTTCACGGACGCGACGTCCGCGTCGCGCAGCTGGGCGTTGGGCGTGTACGTCGTGTTGGGGACGTACAGCTGGTCGACCTTGGCGATCTGCGCGTCGAGGAAGCGGTCGTAGTCGCGCTGGAGGGCGGCGTCGGAGCTCAGCCGGCTGCGCCAGGCGTCGTACGCCGTCACGTCGTTGTTCCGCAGGTGGGTGTACATCTCGCGGAGCAGCGAGGGCTTCTCGGTCCAGAGGAACTCGAAGAACGTGCCGGCGTAGTTGTAGAAGCGGAAGCCGTCGCCGTCGTAGGTGGCGTGGAGGATCTGGTGGAGGTTCATCCGGGGGCCGCCGCCGGCGGTGTCGTTGATGATGCCGCGGACGAGGGACTTGCGGACGGCGATGCCGTTGTCGCGGGTGGCTCCGTCGAAGAACTCGGCGGTGCCCTCGTCCATGGCGGTGGTGCGGTCGCCCTGGTACCAGGGGCCTTCGCCGAAGGAGCCGGGGACGGCCCAGCGGCCGTTGAGGTAGTGGGTGTACTCGTGGCGGAAGAGCTCTTCCAGGGTGAGGGAGGAGTCCTGGGGGACGCGCCGCTGGTAGGTGTAGAAGGTGGCGCCGCGCTCGATGTAGATGCCGCCGTTGTTGGTGCCCATGCCGGTGAGGATGGGGTGGTAGTTCTCGTAGTCCGCGCGGGAGGCGTAGAGCACGATGTTCAGGGTGGAGTTGGTGTCGCCCGCGAGCGGCTGCTCCGTGCCGAGCACGCGGTGGTACTGCGCCTTGACCTGCTTGCTCGCGTAGTAGAGCTGGTCGACGGTGGCCCGGTCGAGGGCGGTACGGACCTTGATGGCTCCGTTGTCGTAGGTGTACGTGTACGGGAAGAGCTGCTTCTCGATGTCCTCCTTGCACACGCCGTACGGCTTGCAGGCCTCGTAGAAGTTCAGCCAGGAGACGACCTTCGCCCACTGCTCGCTGCCGCGGCCGAAGGTGTTGACGACGGTGGTGAGCAGGGTGCCGAGGTCGGCGACGGTCGCGTCCCTGAGGCCGTCGACCTGGCCGAAGCGTCCGTACTCGCCGACGGCGTCGCGGGCGACCCAGGCGTTGGCGGTGCCCTTCAGGTGTCCGTAGCCGGCGAAGGCCTTGTAGACCGCGCGGTACGCCGGGTCGGCGGCGACGGCCGCGTGGAAGGCGCTGTCCTGGTTGCCCGGGTAGATGCCGAGGTAGTTCACCGAGAGACCGGCGAGCGCGGCGCCGGCCCAGGCCGGGTCGAGGTTGGTGGCGGTGTGCGAGGGGTCCATGGTGGCCAGGACCCGCTTGATCAGACCGAGTTGGTACTGGCGGAGGCCGGGCGCGCTGGCCGCGTAGAGCGCTTCGCGGAGGGTGTTCGCGTTGGTCTTCGTGACGTCGAAGGTGCGGGCGGCGGCTCCGAAGTCGGCGACGGCCTGCCGGATCGCGTTCACGGTGGGCGCGTCGGTGGTGTCGATCTCGTCGCGTGAGTAGTCGTGGTACGCCACGGCGTGCAGGTAGGTGAACATCTCCTCCAGGTGCGAGGAGTTCCGTCCGTCGTGGGCGGCGGACAGGGTCGATATGCGGCGGGCGACGGCCTGGACGTGGGCGTCGGACATCACGGGGGCGAGCCGGGCGTCCCAGGTCCATATGAGGCCGCGCAGACAGCCGTCGGCGGTGACCGCGGGGTCGGCGAGGAAGTCCGCGAACCGGTCGGGGGCGAGGCCGGTGATCCCGTCGAGGGTGCAGGGGACTCCGGTGGTCGTGGTGGCGGCCGCCGCGAACGAGCGTGCGGTCGTGCCGGCCGGGGCCCGGCCCGGAACGCGGCCCGTGGCGTGGCCGCCGGGGGCGGGGGCGGGCCCGTAGCTGGTGCGCGGGGCGGCGGCCAGGTGCTCGACCTCGTCGAAGGGGTTGGCTCCCGGCTGCGCCTGCGGGGCCGGTGCGCCGAGCGCGGGGGCCGGGGCGGGCTTGTCGTCGGTGCTCGCCGCGGAGGCACCGGCCTGGCCGACGGAGGCGAGGAGGGTGACGGCGATGGCGGAGGCGAGCAGGGACGAGCGCACACGTCTGTGGAGGGACAACAGAACTCCTGCTGGTGAGGGGGGTTGGTGCGGGGATGGGTCCGCGGCACTGGTCAGGTGCGCGAACTGGTCGCTGTCGCACGGCGTATGACGGACGTTCATCAGACCGTGTGCGCTGTAACATAGTAATGTGAAATTGCACTGACAACCCCTGTGGCGGCATCACTTCCCCGGCGGCGCCCGCAAGCCCCCGCCGAAGTGGGTCAATCCGTCGCACAAGCCTCAGGATTCGGCGTGCTCGCCGCGCTGCCGCAGCAGGTACCGACGATCTCCATCGCCCGCAGGTGTCCCGCCCCGGCCGCCGCCCGCGGCAGCGGCTCCGCCTTCGCGATCGCCCGACGGACCCCGGGGGCCGACGAAGCCGCGCAGGGGGCTGGTCTTCCGCCCCCTCAACCCCCACCATGCTCGTGACTACTCGTGCGTAACTCATCTGAGGGGGAAGCGTGTTGAGACTCCGTGGCCGGACCGCCGTCGCACTGCTCGCCGTCGTCGCGTCCCTGTCCCTGCCGACGGCTCCGGCCCAGGCCGAGGCGTCCGCCCGTACCCCCGTCGTCTTCGTCCACGGCTACAACGCCGACCCCGGCGTCTGGGGCGGGCTGCGCGCGGACCTCAAGGCCGACGGGTACACCGACGCGGAGCTGTTCTCCTTCGGCTACGACACGCACCAGTCCGTCAACGAGGTCCTGTCCGGCCAACTCGCCGCCTACGTCGACGGCGTGAAGCGGCAGACGGGGGCGAGCCGGGTCGATCTCGTCGCCCACTCCTTCGGCAGCCTCGTCACCCGCTGGTACGTGAAGTTCGACGCCGCCGGCCCGTCCTCCGTCGCCCACTGGGTCTCCCTCGCCGGACCCAACCACGGCACGAGCACCGCGTGGGCGTGCGCGCTCTGGGACCAGGCCTGCCGCGACATGACCCCGGGCTCCTACGTCCAGAAGCGGCTCGCGGAGGGCGACGAGACGCCCGGAGCCGTGCGCTACGCGACCTGGTGGTCGAACTGCGACGAGGTCATCAACCCGGACAGCAGCGTGCCGCTGGCCGGCGCCGCCAACAACGGCGCCGGGTGTCTCGACCACAACGAACTCCTCGGCGACGACACAGTCTCCCAGGGGGTCCGTGCCTTCCTCCGCTCCTAGACGAGTTCCCGGACCGGCGCCCGGTCGGCGACGGCAGCAGGGGGAAGGTCAGAAGCGCGCGAGGCCGGCGGCGGGGGCTTCGTGCGGCGCGCCGGCGTGGTAGTCGATCGCGCAGTGGGTGACGTCGAGGCCGATGGTGAGGAGGGTCCCCCACTGCTCGTGCCGCGGCTTGTTCGCGTCGGGCCGCATGCAGACGACGGCCTCGGCCCCGCCGTCGCCGCAGAAGGCCCGTGCCCGTGCGGCGGGCGGGAGGCCCGGCATCGCGGTGCGCACCTCGCACAGATGGGCGAGCCGCTCGGCCGTCATCGAGTCGGCCGGGCCGGTGTCCGCGGCCGCGAGTCCGGCGTCGAGGAAGTGGTTGGTGTGGAGCAGCCAGCCGTCCTCGGCCGCCGGGATCACCGCGAGGCCGGCCGGGGAGAGCTCCAGGCTCGCGGCTGCGGAGGCGGTGACCACGGTCAGCGAGGTGGACGCGCTGACGCGTGCGGTCGAGGCGATCTCGACGGCCCGGTCGAGGGTGTCCGCCTCGTCGAGGATGCGGCGGGCGACGGCGTGCACGGGTACGCCACCGCTCGCGGAGTCGGACGCGTGGAACAGGATGTTGAAGTGCACGCCGAGGCCGCCGCTGTTGACGCCGATCTTGCCGGGGGCGCCGAACTCGGTGAAGAGCTTGACCGTGCGTCCCTCGCCCGGCGTCAGCTCGTGCAGCAGCGCGTCCGGGACGAGCAGGTCGTGCCAGTCCCAGGTCTGCACGGTCTGGGGCGCGGCCCCCGCGGGTGCGAACACGGCGGTCGAACACTCGCCCTTCCCGGGCTGCGGACATGCGGCGAGGATCTCGGTGCGGGCGCCGACGGCGGCCACCGTCCACCGCTCGACGCCGGCCGCGTCGGCGCAGGCGTCGGACTCCTCGGCCAGGTGCGGCGCCCAGGCCCGCAGGGCCTCGTGGCTGCGGGTGGCGAGGGAGCGGACCTGGCCGGCGGGCATGCCGAGTGCGGCGAAGTGCTCCCGGTAGAGCTCGGCGACGCGCCGGACCCGGGCGCCGAACCGCGTGCCGAGCAGGGTTCCGCGTTCGCGGGGGTCGGTCGTCTCGGTGGTGAGGGTGTGCAGTTCCACGCGGGTCCCTTCGAGGCTGGTGTGGCCGCATGCCAACGGGGGCGACGGGCATCAAGCTAGGAACGTAAAACGTTTTATGCAATGCTTCGGGGACGCATTCGGGAGGATTCGTTTCGGGACGGGCGGCACGATGGCACGGACGCGGGGCATCACGATCAAGGACGTGGCGCACAGGGCGGGGGTCTCCGTCACCGCCGTCTCGCACGCGCTCAACGACAAGGGCACCCTCAGCGCGGCCACCCGCGCGCACATCCGGACCGTCGCCGACGAGATGGGCTACGAGGCGGACGCCCTGGCCCGGGGCCTGCGCCGCTCCCCGATGGGGGCCGTGGGTCTCGTCCTGCGCTCGCTCGACGCCCTGGGCGACTACGCGCCGGCCGGCGTCGACGTCTTCGAGCGCTTCGTGGGCGCGGCCGCCTCACAGGCCCTGGCCCGCGGCCTCAGCCTCATGCTGGTGCCGGACCTGTCACGGACGCCGGTCCCGCCGCTCGCCTTCTCCCTCGACGGCTACGTCGTCACCAACCCGCACGTGGACGACCCGGTCGTCGCCCGCCTCGAGGAGCGCGGCATCCCGTACGTGACCTACGGACGCCCGCCGGGACGCCCGGACTTCACGCACTGGGCCTCGGAGGACGACGAGGTCGCGGCCCGGCTGATCCTGGACCACCTGACGTCGGCCGGGGCCCGCTCCGTCGCCTTCGTACGGGGCACCGACCCGAACGCCTGGAACCTCGAACACCAGGACATCTACCTCGCCTGGTGCGAGGAGCGGGGCAGTACGCCACGGCTGTACGAGCTCCCCGAGCGCGCGGGCGTCGAGGGCGGCGCGGCCCTCGCGGACCGGCTCGTCGAGGACGGGCTGCCGGACGCCGTCTTCTGCCTCACCGGGCGGCACGCGGCCGGCGTGCAGCGGGGGCTCATGGCGCGGGGCGTACGGGTGCCGGCCGACACGATGGTGGTCGCCGGGTCCGACTCCGAGCACGCGCGCACCAGCCGGCCCGCCATCTCCGCGCTGGAACTGAACCCCGTCGACAGCTCGGCGGCCCTCCTCGACATCCTCCAGTCGCTGATCGCCGGCCGCCCGGCCGACTCCCCCCGCCTCACGCGGGCCCGGTTCCGCCCGAGGGCATCGACCCGGCGGTAGGCCGAAGGGAGGAGCCGGGTCAGCGGGAGAAGAGCCGACCGGTCGGCCGGGGAGCGCGGCCCGAGCGGGCCGCGGCGAGCAGGGCCTCCCTGTCGACGATCTTGACGCGGGGGCGGCCCCGGAGCCGGCCTTCGGCTCGCTCCTGTTCGTCGATGGCCCGCCAGCCGTCGAGGCCGACGGCGTCCGGGTGCGCGCCGGACGCCGGGGTGCCGCCGACGGGCCCGGTGAGGAGCCCGGCCTCGAGATCGTCGAGCAGCGCCGAAACGGTCTCCTGGGCACAGGACTTGTTGGTTCCGATGAATCCGCTGGGGCCGCGTTTGATCCAGCCGGCCACGTACACGCCAGGCCGGACCCTGCCCCGGTCATGAGGCACCGTGCCGGTGGTCTCGTCGAACGGGAGGCCCGGGACGGGCCGGGCGCGGTAGCCGATCGCGCGCAGGACGAGCGAGGTGTCGACGGTCTCGACGGTCCGGGTGTCGGGGGCCGTCCCTTCGACGGTGAGACCCGTCACCCGGTCGTGGCCGACGATCCGTACGGGCCTCGTCCGGAAGCGCAGGACTATGCGGCGCCGCCCCGGTACGGGGGTCCGGGCGGCCAGTTCGGCGAGGACCGCGGTCTTCGGCGTGGCGTCCGCCGGCAGGTCCGCCGGCCACCCCTCGACGAGGATGTCGATGCCGTCGAGGGCGGCGAGGGCGAGCAGTTCGGGCAGGGTGAAGGCCGCCTCGGCGGGTCCGCGGCGGCCGAGGACGACGACCTCGCGGATGCGGCTCGTGCGCAGTGCGGCGAGCGCCCGGTCGGAGATGTCGGTGCGGGAGAGGCTTTCGGGGTCCGCGGTGAGGATGCGGGCCACGTCGAGGGCCACGTTGCCGTTGCCGATGACGACGGCCCGTTCGCCGTCCAGGGCGTAGCGGGTGGCGCTGTGGTCGGGGTGGCCGTTGTACCAGGCGACGAAGTCGGTGGCGGAGGCGCTGCCGGGGAGTTCCTCGCCGTCGATGCCGAGCCGTCGGTCCGTGGCCGCGCCGACGGCGTAGATCACGGCGTGGTGGTCGCGGAGCAGGTCCTCGTGATGCAGGTCGCGGCCGATCTCCGTGTTGAGCCGGTACGTGAAGCCGGGCTGGCTCTCGACGGCCCGGAAGAGCCGGGCGACCTGCTTGGTGTCCTGGTGGTCGGGCGCCACTCCCGCGCGGGCGAGCCCGTACGGGGTGGGGAGCCGGTCATGGACGGTCACCGTCACGCCGGGATACCGGAGGAGCTCGTCGGCGGCGAAGAGGCCGGCGGGTCCGGCGCCGACGACGGCGACCCGCAAGCCCTGCGCGGAGGTGCGGCGTTGCGGGGGCACGACGGCCATCGGCGCCCGGTCCTCGTGCGGATGCTCGTCGTAGTAGGCGCGGTTGAGCGCGAGGAACGGCAACTCGGCGTCGGTGAGCTTGGTGTGCGGCTTGAGCGCGTCCACCGGGCAGGCGGTCGTGCAGGCGCCGCAGTCGACGCAGGTGCGGGGGTCGACGTACAGCATCTCGGTCTTCCCGAAGTCCGGTTCGCCCGGGGCGGGGTGGATGCAGTTGACCGGGCAGGCGAGGACGCAGGAGGCGTCGGCGCAGCACGACCGGGTGACGACGTAGGGCATGGCTCTCCGTTCCAGGGGCCTGCGGGCCGCGTCGGGCGGCGTGCGAGGCGGGTCAGGCGGCCCGCGGGCCGCGTCAGGCGGCGTGCGGGGCGGGTTCGCCGCGGTGGCGGGACGGGCGGCCGTCGATGCGGAGCGCCTTCCACACCCGCCGCGAGGTCCTGTTCATCAGGCCGATGTCCTCGGCGAGCATCCGTACGTCGGAGAAGAGGTCGCGGAGCATCTTCTCGCCGTCGGGCGACTTCCAGAAGATGTCCTTGATCACCCAGTGGGGCACCCCGATGGTCTCGGCGGTCTTCCGGTCGGGAACCATGATGACGTCCCCGAGCACCCGCATGATCACCGGGAAGGCGACCGACAGCGCGCCCCTGCGTGCCCTGCCGTAGCCGGGGACCTTGGCGCGGAGGAACTCGTGGGCGAAGGAGATGTGCCGGGCCTCCTCGGCGACGTGGATCTGCATGAGCCGGCGCATCAGGGGGTGCATGTCCTCGCCGCCGCGCAGGATCGCCTTCTGGAGGTGGTCGATGGGTTCCTCGCCGGCGAGGACGCCGGTGAAGAAGGACTCGGGGATCAGGGAGCCGGCCAGCGGCAGGAAGCGGCTGAGGACACGGAAGGAGCGCCGACCGCCGGGCACGTCGGCGCCCGCGCGGTTCACGAACTCCTGGAACATCTGGGTGTGGTGGCACTCCTCCGTGACCTCGTGGGTGAGGTAGCGGAACTCCGGGTCCTGGTTGCGCAGCGAGAAGAGGTAGTCCATCACACCGCGTATGAGGACGTTCTCGAACTGCATGCCCACCTTGACGATGTTGGCGTACCGCCACAGTCCGATGCGCGTCCGGACCTCCAACGGCTGCTCCTGGTACCACGGGTGGCCGCCCAGGGGGTCGGCCGCGGGAAGGACCCAGCGGGGGTCCGCCGGGTCGATGGCGAAGTCGGGGTGGTCCCAGTCGATGTCGGTGAACGCGTCGAAGTGGATGTGCACCGAGGCCTCGGAGAGGGTCCGGAGCCGCTCGTGATAGCTCTGCACACTGGTCATCGTGGTCCTCCTTCGCTGAGCGCGTGGTCGAAGCGGAGTGCGGGGTCCTCGATCGGCGACCGCCGCAGGGCGCGGCGGTCGCGGTAGTAGTTGTTCCAGATCCGCCACGGGTCGCGGGTGCCCTGGCGGGGCATGATCGCGTCGCCGCGTGCGATGTAGCCGGAGGTCAGCGACTCGCCCATGACGGAGACGGAGGAGCGGTCGGCCTCGGCGGCGACGGGGGTGACGGTGCTGAGGCCGTGCCGGTCCATGTGGGCGACGAGCCGGCTGATGTAGTCGGCGGCGAGGTCGGCCTTGAGCGTCCAGGAGGCGTTGGTGTAGCCGATGATCATCGCCAGGTTGGGGACGCCGTCCAGCATCACGCCCTTGTAGAGCAGGTGGTCGCGGGTGACGACGGGCTTGCCGTCGACGGCGAGTTCCATGCCGCCGGCGAGCTGCATGCGCAGGCCGGTGGCGGTGACGACGATGTCGGCGGGGATCTCCTCGCCGGACCTGACCTTGACGCCGGTCTCGGTGAAGGTCTCGATGTGGTCGGTGACGACCGAGGCCCGGCCGCTCTTCAGCGTCGTGAACAGGTCGCCGCCGGGGACGACGCAGAGCCGCTGGTCCCAGGGCTTGTAGGCCGGGGTGAAGTGGCGCATGTCGACGCTCTTGCCGAGCCGGGCCCGTACCGCCCCGAGGAGCACCCTGCGCATGAGGCGGGGGGCCTTGCGGCACAGGGCGTAGAGGCCGCGCTGCATCGCGATGTTGCGGGTGCGCCCGACCCGGTGGACGAGGGCGGCCGGGACGCGCAGCCGGCGCAGGAGGACCGAGAGGGGGTCGTCGGCGGGGAGGGCCAGGATGTACGTGGGCGAGCGCTGGACCATGGTGACGTGGGCGGCGTCGGGGGCCATCGCGGGGACGAGGGTGATGGCGGTGGCGCCGCTGCCGATGACGACGACGCGCTTGCCGGTGTGGTCGAGGTCCTGCGGCCAGTGCTGGGGGTGTACGAGGGTCCCCCGGAAGCGCTCCTCGCCGGGGAACTCGGGTCGGTGGCCCGCGTCGTAGTCGTAGTAGCCGGTGGCGCCGACGAGGAAGCGGGCGGTGAGGACGTGGGTCTCGCCGGTGGCCTCGTCGAGGGTCTCGACCGTCCAGCGGGCTTCCTCGCTCGACCAGTCGGCCCGGACGGCCCTGCGGCCGAAGCGGATGTGGTCGGTGACGCCGTGCTCCTCGGCGGTGGCCCGGATGTAGCGGCGGATGTCCGTGCCGCCGGCGAGGACCTTGGTGCCGTGCCAGGCGCGGAAGCCGTAGCCGAAGGTGTACATGTCGGAGTCCGAGCGGATGCCGGGGTAGCGGAACAGGTCCCAGGTGCCGCCGATCGCGGAGCGCCGCTCGATGAGGGCGTACGTGGTTCCGGGGTTCCCGGCGAGCAGGTGGCAGGCGGCACTGATGCCGGAAAGCCCCGCACCGATGATCAGCACGTCGACGTGCCGGTTCTCCATGTCCATCCCCTCTGCGGCCGGTGGTGGCGGTGCATTCTCCCCCGCACTCTCCCGGGCACCGGAATTTACCTGCGTCACCGCGTCCAGGGTACCGGCGGTAACGTGACGCGCGCCACCCCCGACGCGCCGCTCCTTCTTGATCGCCGGGTACGATCCACGCCGTGGCCGAGGACAGACACACACGCAACGACGGGCGCCCCGACGGCCGCGACACCCGCTGGACCGGCCACCGGGCCGAGCGCCGGGACCAGGTCCTCACCGCGGCCCTCACCGTCATCGGACGCGAAGGAACGGCGGTCAGCGTGGCGGCGATCGGCGCCGAGGCCGGCATGCCCCGCTCCGTCGTGTACCGGATCTTCCGCAGCCGCGAGGACCTCGACGAGCAGATCCGCGCGCGGATCACCGACGAGCTGATGGCCTCCCTCTCCCCCGCGCTCGACCCCCGGGGCACCATCCGGGAGTCGATCGAGCTCGCCGCCGCCACGTACGTCGGCTGGGTGGCACTGCACCCCGAGCTGTACCGGTTCCTGGGCGCCGGCTCCCCCGCCGTCACGGGCACCCGCACCGCCGTCGCCCTCCACCTCGCGCGGCTCCTGGACTCGTACGCCGACCGGTTCCTCGACGGCGAACCGGCGCCCACCGGCTTCAACCTCAACCTGGCGTTCGGCATGGTGGGTCTGGTGGACGGCGTGGTGAACCAGTGGGCCGCCCACCCCGAGTCGAGGAGCTCCCTCGACGACCTGACCGTCTTCCTGAGCGACGCCCTCTGGGGCCTGCTCGCGAGTGCCACCGCGCGCCTGGGCATCAAGCTCGACCCGGACCAGCCGATCGGGCCGAGCTGACCCGCGTCGACGGGCCGGTGTCCACCGACCGGTGGACACCAGGTTCAACCGGCCGATCCTGTCGGCCGCACCCCTCCGCCGACGAGTCTGGGCGCATGACGAACCCGACCGTACGCATGGCCCGCCACAGCTCCCGGCACCCCTGGCGCGCGCTGATCGGCTGGCTCCTCTTCGTGGCCCTCTGCCTCGGCGCGGGCATCGCCCTCGGCGCCCGCCCCGCGACCACGGAGGACTTCCGCATCGGCGAGGCCGGCCGGGCCGAGGCCCTCGCCGCCGAGGGCGGCCTCCAGCAGAAGCCCCTCGAACGCGTCCTCGTCCAGGCCGCACCCGGCACCGGTCCCGCCGACCGGGCCGAGGCCGAGTCCGCAGCGCGCGAGATCGCCTCCCGCATGCGGCAGTTGCCCGAGGTGCTGTCCGTGGCCGGCCCGGTCGCCGACGCGCACCACACCGCGCTGCGTGTCGACGTCACCATGAAGGGCGCCGAGTTCGACGGGAAGAAGCACGTCGACGCGCTCCTCGCGCAGACCGCCGAGGTACAGGCCGCGCACCCGCGGCTGCTCGTCGAGGAGGTCGGCAGCCCCTCCATCGGCAAGGGCGTCGACAAGCTCCGCGGCGACGACCTCTCCCGTACGGAGGTCATCGCACTGCCCGTCACCCTGATCACCCTGCTGCTCGTCTTCGGCTCCGTGGTGATGGCCGTCGTCCCGCTGCTGCTCGCGCTCTCCTCGATCGTGGCCGCCGTCGGCCTGTCGATGATCGCCTCGCACGTCTTCCCCGACGCCGGGGTCGGCACCAACGTCATCCTGCTCATCGGCCTCGCCGTCGGCGTCGACTACACGCTCTTCTACCTGAAGCGGGAGCGCGAGGAACGGGCCCGGGCCGCCGGCGGACGCCTCGGCACCCAGGCCGTCGTGGAGCTCGCCGCCGCGACCTCGGGCCGGGCCGTGGTGGTCTCCGGGCTCGCCGTGGCCGTCTCCAGCGCCACCCTGTACCTGGCGGACGACGTCATCTTCTCCTCCATCGCGACCGGGGCCGTCGTCGTCACCCTGGTCGCCGTCCTCAGCTCCCTGACCGTCCTGCCCGCCGTACTCACCCTCCTCGGCGAGCGCGCCGAACGCCGCCGGGCCCGCGGCAAGCGGGTACGGGACCGCGCTGCGCGTACGGGCCGTACCGGCGGCCGGCTCACCGCCGCGGTCCTCCGCCCCGTCGCCAAGCACCCCGCCGTGACCCTCGCCGTCTCCACCCTCGCGCTCCTCGCGCTCGCCCTGCCCGTCCTACAGATCAACATCACCGAGATGAGCCGCGAGACGCACTCCCGCGCCATCCCCGCCATGCGTACCTACGACCGGCTCATGGCCGCCTATCCCGAACTGAAGGCCATGCACCAGGTGGTCGTACGAGCGGACGCGGAGCAGTCCGACGAGGTCGCCGGCGCCCTGCGCGCCCTCGCGGACCGGGCGGGCGCCGAGGACCCGGCGATCGGCGGCACTCCCGTCCTGCGGACCTCCGCCGACCGCCGCACGACCCTGCTCGAACTGGCCGTCCCGCGCTCCGTGAACAGCCCCGAGGCCCGGGCCTCACTCGACCTGCTGCGCACCGAACTCGTCCCCGGAACCGTCGGCACGCTCGCCGGAACCGAGGTCGCCGTCACCGGCGAGGTCGCCCGCTACGCCGACTACCCCGACCACCAGAAACGGAAGCTGCCGCTCATCGTCGGGGCGCTGCTCCTCGTCACCTTCGTGATGACGGTCTGGGCCTTCCGGTCCGTGGTCCTCGGGCTCGTCGGCGTCCTCCTCAACCTGCTGTCCGCGTTCGCCTCCCTCGGCGTCCTCGTCCTGGTCTTCCAGCACCGATGGGCCGAAGGGATCCTCGACTTCACCTCCACGGGCTCGATCGGATCCCGCGTCCCGCTGTTCCTGTTCGTGATCCTCTTCGGACTCTCCATGGACTACCAGGTCTTCGTGATCAGCCGGATCCGTGAGGCCCGCGCCGAAGGCGTCCCCACCCGGCAGGCGGTCCTCCAGGGACTCTCCTCGTCCGCAGGGGTCGTCACCAGCGCGGCCGTGGTGATGGTGACGGTCTTCGCGAGCTTCGCCGCGCTCCACCTCATCGAGATGAAGCAGATCGGCTTCAGCCTGGCGGTCGCCGTCCTCCTCGACGCCTTCGTGATCCGCGTCCTGGTCCTGCCCTCCCTGATGCTGCTGCTCGGCGAGGCGAACTGGTGGCCCGCTCGCGGCTTGGCCCGGTCCGCGGAGCCCGAGCCGGCCCGCATCCCGCCGCTGTCCGTAGGCTGACCGCATGACTGACGGGACGACACACGCGGTGCCGGAGCGGCCGGCCCTCACCGCCCTCCGCCGCTGGTACACGGCCGCCTGGCTGCTCCTCGGCCTGGTCCCCTCCGTCATCGGCGTCGGCAACGACTCCGGACCCGTCAAGTGGGCCTCCCTGTCCCTGGTGGCGGCGGCCCTCGCGTACACCGCCGTCCACCGGGCCCGCCACCACGCGCCGGTCTACCTGGCGGCCCTGGCCGCCGGGCTCGGCGTGATGGCGGCCCTCCCCGGCGGCGGCGCGGCCCTCCTCATCGCCGCCCTCCCCCAGTTCTGGTTCCAGAACCGCGGCCCCCGGACCGCCGTGCTGCTCAGCGGCTGCGCGGCGGCCGCGACGGCGGCCGGGAGCATCTGGCGCGACTCGCCGGGGAACGCGGCCGCCGCCCTGACGGGATACGCCGTGTCCGTCCTGGCCGGGCTCCTGCTGCACCGGCTCGTCGCCGACGGCGAGGCCCGCGCCACCGCCCTGGCCGGCGAACTCGCCCTCACCCAGGAACAGTTGGCTGCCGCTCATCGTGCCCAGGGCGCGGCGGACGAGCGGGAGCGGATGGCCCGCGAGATCCACGACACCCTCGCCCAGGGCTTCGCCTCCATCATCGTCCTCGCCGAGGCCGCCCGCACCGGACTCGACGCGGACCCGGAGCAGACGGACCGGCAGCTGCGCGCCATCGAGGCGATCGCCCGCGAGAACTTCGCCGAGGCCCGCGTCCTGGTGGGCTCGGCCCCGCACAGCGGCCTCACCCCCGGCTCCGTCGTCCCGACCCTGCGGCGCACCCTGGAGCGGTTCGCCCAGGACACGGGCATCACGGTCGACGCGGAGCTCGCCGAGGACGTCGACTGCGACCAGCAGACCCGGATCGCGCTCCTCCGCTGCACCCAGGAGTCGCTCGCCAACGTGCGCAAGCACGCCGACGCGAGCACCGTCGGCGTGGTCCTCACCCAGGGTCCGTACGCCATCGAGCTGGAGATCACCGACGACGGGCGCGGCTTCGTGGTCGAGGAGTCACGCGGCTTCGGCCTGGACGGCATGCGCAAGCGGCTCGCCGAGCTCGACGGGGAGCTGACGGTGACCAGTTCGGTGGGGGACGGCACCCGCGTCCTCGCGACCTTCCCCACGCCTGTGCCCACGCCCACGCCCGTGCCTACGACCTCGCCCACGCCCTTGCCTACGACCTTCCCCACGAACGGACGGCCCTGACATGACCGAAGCGCACGCGCCCCTCCGGGTCGTGGTCGTCGACGACCACACCGTGATGCGCGCCGGAGTGGTCGCGCTCCTGGCGCCGGTCCCGGACATCACGGTCGTCGGCGAAGCGGCCGACGGCCGCGAGGCTCTCGGTCTCATCGAGCGGCTGACGCCCGACGTCGCGCTCGTCGACCTGCGGATGCCGGTCATGGACGGGGTCGAGGCCACCGCCGCGATCACCGCGGGCCCCGCCCCGACCCGGGTGCTCATCCTCACCACGTACGACACCGACGTGGAGATCGAGCGGGCGGTCGAGGCCGGCGCGATCGGCTACCTCCTGAAGGACACCACCGCCGAGCAGCTCGCCGAGGCCGTCCGCTCCGCGGCCCGCGGCGAGACCGTCCTCGCGCCCCGCGTCGCCGAACGCCTGGTCGCCCTCATGCGCCGGCCCGCGCCGGTCGTCCTGACCGCGCGCGAACAGGACGTGCTCGGCGCGGTGGCCGACGGCCTCTCCAACGCCGAGATCGGCCGCCGTCTCGTCATCGCGGAGGCCACGGTCAAGACCCATCTCCTGCGCGTCTTCGCGAAGCTGGACGTCAGCGACCGCACCCACGCCGTGGTCGTGGCCCTGGAGCGGGGCCTGCTGCCGGGCAGGGGCTGAGGACGGGCCCGCCAGATCTCGTCCGGCGGGCCCGCTCGTGCGGAAGGCCCGGCATCGTGGGGTCAGGGGCAGCTGATGCGGGAGTCGCCCGGGTCGGTGGTGCAGGAGTCGATGCCGGAGCCGCCGTTGGCGATGTCGTTGCCGGAGACGCCGTCGGTGGTGGTGAGGCGGTCGTTGCCGTAGTAGCCGGCCAGGGTGTCGCTGCCCGGGCCGCCGTCGAGGGTGTCGTCGCCGAACCCGCCGTCGATGTTGTCGTTGCCGAAGCCGCCGTACGCCGTGTCGTTGCCGTAGCTCGCGCGGATGGTGTCGTTGCCTCCGAGGCCGCAGATCACGTCGTTGGAGAAACTGCCGGTCAGGGTGTCCGTACCGCTGGTGCCGATGAGGGTGCAGCCGCGGGAGTTGTTGACGGCGGTGGTCGCGGTGGCCGTGTTGTCGGCGGTCACCGGGTCCGTCTGGGTGGCGCTGACGCCCGCGGTGTCGGTGAGCGTGCCGGTGGCGCGCGGCTCGGCCGTCACCGTGACGGTGGCGGCGGCGCCGGGGGCGAGGGAGCCGAGGGCGCAGGTGGCGCCCGTGGCGGTGGTCGTGCACGTCCCCTGCGAGGGGACCGCGGAGACGAGGGTCGCGCCGCCGCCGGAGAGCGTGTCCGTGAGCGTGACGCCGGTCGCGGTGGCGGTGGAGGACGCCGCGTTGGTGACGGTCACCGTGTAGGTGGCGCGGTCGCCGATGCTCACCGTGGTCGTACCGGACTTGGTCACCGACAGGTCGGCGTACGGCGTGGGCGGAGGCGTACCGTCGCCGCCCTGGTAGCGGGCGAGGGCGAAGGCGAAGCCCGCCCCGTAGCCGGCCGCGACGATGGTGCCGTCCGGCTGGACGAGCACTCCGCGGGCCTCGTCGAAGTCGTTGAAGCCGGTGACCGCGAAGCCGTCGCCGGCGAAGCCGGTGTCGACGGTGCCGTTCGGATGGAAGCGGACCAGGCCGAAGTCGTTGGCCTCGGAGCTGTTCGGGTCGGTGGCCCGGCCGGCGAGCACGATCTTGCCGTTCTGCTGGAGCGCCATGGCGTACGCGATGCCGCCGTCGCCCGGGGCGTTGACCGAGGTGCGCCCGGCCGTGCCGAAGCCCGTGTCGGGGGTGCCGTCGCTGTTGTAGCGGAGCAGGGCGAAGCCGGCGCCGCCGGAGCCCGCCGCGAGGATCTTGCCGTCGGGCTGTACGGCCACGGCCTCGCCGAACTCGGTACTGCCGAAGTCCGCGGTGACCATGCCGTCGCCGCTGAATGCGGTGTCGAGCGTGCCGTTGCCGTTGTAGCGGGCGACGCCGATGTCGAAGGCGGTGCTGCCCACATAGCCGACCGCGACGATCTTGCCGTCCGGCTGGAGGGCCATGCTCCGGGCGATGCCGCCGGCGTCCTGGGGCGAGGTGGGCGTGAACCCGGCGACCACGGTCCCGTCACCGCCGAGGCTGGGGTCGAGGTTGCCGCCGGCGTCGAGGCGGACGAGCGCGAAGCCGCTGCCACCGGGCTTGCCCGCGGCGATGATCCTGCCGTCCGGCTGCACGGCGATGTCGGCGCCGTCCGCTGAGCCGCCGAACTCGTCGATGCGGACGAGGCCGCCGTTGCCGAAGTCCGTGTCCAGGGTGCCGTCGGTGTGGTAGCGGGCCACGGAGAAGAAGCAGCAGCCCCCGCCCTCCTCGGCGATCACCTCGGTGGTGCCGACCACGACGATCTTGCCGTCCGAAGGCTGGATCGCGACGGCGTTGGCCGAGGCGGCCCCGCCCTCGAAGGCGCTGGTCGTCGTGCCCCCGACGCCGAAGGTGGAGTCGAGGTGGCCGTCGGTGGTGTAGCGGGCGAGCGCGAAGCCGGCCTCGCTCGCCCCCACCACGACCAGCTTTCCGTCGCCCTGCCGCGCGATGTCGTGGCCCTCCGCGTACCCGGTGATGGGCGTCGTCACGCGGCCGCCGGTCCCGAAGGTCGGGTCGAGGTCACCGGGGGCGGCGAGGGCGGTGCCGGGCAGGGCGAGGACGAGCGCGAGCCCGAGCGCCAGCGGCGCCCCGGCCCTCCCGCCCGGTCTGCGGCGCCGTGCCGCCGCTCTGAGAAGTGCGTGGGTCATGGGTGGAGGAACCTCCGTCGTCGCAGGTGAACAGTGGTCTCGAAGGGGGACAGTGGTCGAAGGGGGACAGGGGGCAGCGGACAGCTTCGAGCGGGAGCACCCCGCCTCCACGCGGACCGTGCCGCGCTGCGCCCCACTGGCCCTCGGGGAACCACCCCCGCGGGGGAGCGCGTGGGGGCGCGAGGGACGGTGGGCGCCCCTGATGCGGAGTCGGGGGAGGTTCGGGGGCCGCCCGGGGAGATCCCCGGCGCAGGCGGTGGCCGGGGCACCGCGTACCCTCGCCTGCGAAGGCTGTGGGACAGACGGTGGGCAGGGTACGGAAGATGGCTGAGGCGCCCGGGCGGGGTACGGAGTCCGGCGACGGGGACAGGGCGCGGACCGCGACCGTGCGCGTGTTCGTCGCGCTCGCCCCGCCGGACGACGCGAAGGACGAGCTGGCGCGCGAGCTGGGCCCTGCGTACGAGACGTACCCGCGGATGCGGTGGAACCGGATCGAGGACTGGCACATCACGCTGGCGTTCCTCGGTGAACTCCCGGTGGAGACCGTCCCTCTGCTACGGCCGCCGCTGGCGGAGATCGCGGCGGCGCACCGGCCGGTCGAGCTGGCGCTGCGCGGCGGGGGGCACTTCGACGACCGGGTGCTGTGGAGCGGGATCGACGGCGACCTCGACGGACTGCACCGGATCGCCACCGAGGTGCGGACCGTCGTCAAGGAGTGCGGCATCCCCTTCGAGGACCGTCCGCTCCGTCCCCATCTGACACTCGCCCGTGCCCGCCGCGACGATCCGACGTCCGTACTGGAGGTGGCCGCCGCGCTCGCCGGGTTCACCGGCCGCCGCTGGCCGGCCGACCGCCTCCACCTCGTCGGCAGCGACTACGGCCGGGGCCCCGGCCCGATCCGCTATCGCGACATCGAGTCCTGGGCCTTCGCCCGGCGGTAGCCGTGGGTGCGGCACTCGAGGGTGAAGCCGAGTGAGCCGTACAGCCTCGCGGCGGCCAGATTCTCGGCGTCGTGGTTGACCGTGACCCGCCGGAGGCCGAGTTCGGCCATGCGCCGCATGGACTCGGCCATCACCGCCCGTGCCAGGCCGAGGCGGCGGAAGGCCTCGTGGGTGCCGACCGGCTCGAAGTGCCCCAGTCCGTTGCGGGTGTCGACCCAGTGGACGGTGTAGGCGCCGATGCGTCCGTCCGGGGCCTCGGCCACGATCTCGCGGGCCGGGTCGTATCCGGGCCGGGTCATCATTCCGTCGCGGTAGGCGGTGCCCGTCCAGTCGGAGCCGAAGGAGGCGTTGCGTGCCTCGGCGAGGGCCTCGGCGTCGTCGAGGGTGGCCGCCCGGACCGTGAATCCCTCGGGCACCTCGGCGGAGGGGAGATCGGTCAGGTCGCGGGTGTTCACGTCGTCCCAGACCCGGAACTGGGTGAAGCCCAGTTCGTTCAGCAGACGTCCGCGGACCGTGTCGGTCTCGAAGAGGTCGGTGAGGACGTACTCCTCGTCGTCCGCCATGTGCCGCGTGGTGGTGTCGGCGGCGAACGTCAGCATCGCGCGCTCGGTGTCGGTGCCGCGCAGTTCCGGCGCGCAGAAGGCGTCGAACGCCGCGCCGAACCGGAGGCCGATCGTGACACCGCCGATCCGGCCGTCGTGCTCGTCCTCCCAGACGTGCACCAGGTCACCGACGGGTAGACCACGCAGGTTGTCGTACACGCGGTGCGGGAGCTCGCCCACGTGGTCGTAGGAGTCGCGGCCGGCGGTCGCGATCCACTCCGCCACGGCCTCCTGGAGAAGGGGCATGTCGGAGTGGAGGAAGGGGCGCGGTCTGATCATGATCGTCTTATAGCCGGGCCGATCGGAGCGGTTCAATTGAGTTTCCGCCCGGCGGGGACGAGGAGCCGAGGTCAGCGGCCGTACAGGTCGCGGCAGAGGTCGGCGGCGCCCATGGGGGCCTGGATGGACTCGGCCTGGCCGCACAGGTGCCGCATCTCGGGCGGCCGCGCATCCGTCGGGCGGTGCGGGCGGGCGGGGCCGGGCCGGTGGTTCTGCGGGGAGCGGGGGACGGTCCTCGTGACGGGCTTCCTGTTGGCAGGCTTCCTCGGTCTGTTCGGCTTGTTCGGGGTGGTGTGCGGGGGGTTCGGGGCTGCCCTGTGAGCGGGTGGGCGGCGGGCGGTGTGGGCCTCGGTGGCCCTGCCGGCGGTCTTCCGGCCGGGGGCCTTCGTCGGCTGGGAGGTGGTGGGGCGGGGGTCCGTGGTGGTGAGGGCCTCGCGAGGGGCGGGCTCGGTGGGGACGGGCCAGGTGGGGAGGGGCGCGGGGGGACGGTCGGCGGCGGGGGCGAGTCCGCCGGGGCGGGGCGGTGGGGCCGGGGCGGGACCGTGCGGGACGGCCACGCATCCGGTGGTGAGGAGCGCGATGAGCAGCAGGAACGTGGTGCGGCGGGCGTGCATGGGAGTCACGGTGCCCGAGCCTCGGCGGGCGGGGACGGTGGCTCGGCCCGAGTCCACCGTGACGAGTGAACCGCGGCCGTGGGTGGACGGAGTCGTACCGCCGTGTGCGACCCGGATCGCGCTCGCGGCCTCGTCGGCCGTGCTCGGAACAATTCCCTGGCGGGCCCGGGGCCTCGCGCACGAGGATGGGTCTATGAATGATCATCCCGAGCGGTGGAGCCAGGCGACCGTCTACCCCGACATGTGGGCGGATCCTGCCGACGACCCCCGTGACAACGGCGAGGCCCCGGAGGGCGAGCTCGCGACGCTCCAGGACTTCCTCTCCGGTTACCGTCTGACCCTGCGGATGAAGTGCGAGGGTCTGGATCCGGAACAGCTGGCCCGTCGTTCCGTTCCGCCGTCGACGATGTCGCTGCTCGGCCTGATCCGGCACCTCGCCGAGGTGGAACGGGACTGGATCACCTGGATCACCGGTGAACCACTGCCGAAGGTGTACGGCGTGCGCGACGCCGACTTCCACGAGGCCGTCGCCGACCAGGCGGTGGTCGACGCCTCGTACGCCGATCTGGAGCGCGAGCAGGCCGCGGCCGACGCCGCCCTCGCCGCGCACACGGACCTGGGCGAGCGCCTCCCGAAGGACGGGATCGCGGTGCGGGAGCTGATGGTGCACCGGATCGAGGAGTACGCCCGCCACTGCGGGCACGCCGACCTGTTGCGCGAGTGCGTCGACGGGCGCGTCGGCCAGTAGCCGGCCGGCCCGGCCCACGTCACCGGGCCGTGAGGAGCTCCGCCAGTGCCTCGCTCGTGGCCGGGTGGGCGGCGAGGAGCGCCGCGCCCGGCTCCGTCGGGGCGGTGGCCGTGGTCCATCCCTCCGCGCTGCCGAGGAGCTCCGCGAGGGCGTCGCAGGTCGTCGGGTGGGCGGGAAGGAGTGCCGCTCCCCGAGGGGCGGTGCGCGCCGGAAGGGCACGTGGGGCCGCCGGTTGGGCGTGCCAGGGCGGGACCCAGGTGTCCAGGGCTGCGAGCCGGGCCGGGAAGATCCGTCCCGCCTCCCGGATGAGCAGCGGGGCCAGTTCCGACGCGTTCGAGCGGAGGGTCGTGATGAGGGCCGGAAGCCACGGCAGCAGGACGGTGTCGGGCAGGCGGCCGAAGGCGTTCGACACGGCCTCCACCACCACGTCCGCGAGCCCCGGCACCGGCTCCAGGGCGTGCACGAAGCCGCTGAGGTAGCGCGGATAGGACGGCACGACCAGGGGGTTGGCGAGCAGCTCGTCGCAGCGTGCCCGCAGCTCGCCCCGGGAGAGCGTGCCCAGCTGCACCTGCGCCGCCCACAGCAGGGCCGTCTTCGCGGGGTCCTCTGGGTGTGCCTGGGCGACGGCCAGTTCCAGCTGGGTCCGGTCGCAGCCCAGGGAGAGCGCCAGGCTCTCCATGCTGAACAGGAAGCCGAGCATCGCCGCGACCTGTCCCACCGTCGCGTCCTCGTCCCGGAACGCCGTCGGCAGGAGGGTGCAGTAGTGCGCGTACCCGGTTCTGACGAAGGACTCGATCCACGCCGGAAGCACCGGCTCGCTGGTGCGGTAGTAGGCGAGGAGTCCGCGCACCCGGCGAAGGACCTGCGGTGCCCCGTCGACCGTGCGCTCGCCCGCCAGGACGTCGAGGGCGCGGGTGCCGAGCTCCTCGGCGAGGCGCTGGCCGCCCAGGTAGAGGGTGGCGTCCTCGACGGCGGCGAGAACCTCGGCGGTCGTCGCCTGCGGACCGTACGCGGTGCGGCGCAGGCGCTGTTCCAGGACCTGTTCGAGGCTCACGCCCTCGTAGCCGAGCTCGATGAGGGCCCTCTGGTGAGTGCCGAGGGCGAGGTCCCAGGACTCCTGGATCGACCGCTCGCCGAGCCGCCGCTCCCCCATGACCGGCCGTGCGGCGCCGTGCGGCATCAGGCGGCGCAGCATCCACAGGACGTCCGAGCAGGCCCGCAGTTCGGGCCGGGAGGTCATGTCGAGGAGGGCCCGGCGGACCCCGCGCTGCTGGAGGTTCAGCTCCAGGGGGGCGAGCCGGTCGTGGACGTCGCGGGCGAGCGGCGGCAGGGCTTCGTAGCCGACCTGGCCGATCCGGTCGCCGCCCATCATGATCTCGACGAGGCGGCGCACGTCCCGGCGCCCGGGCACGCTGTCCTTCTCGATGCAGGTGACCGCGGCGTCCTGGAAGTCGTACGGGGTGGGCTTGGCCCGGTCCCGCATCCCGGCGAGCAGGATCGAGGTCTCGAAGACGGCGATCGCGTCGGCGGTGGAGGCCAGGTAGCCGTTGCGGCGGGCGGCGCGGACGATGTCCACGGACCAGCCGAGGAGTTCGGACTCGTCGAGGGTGTCGAGGACGGGCGGTCGCTGGAGGAAGCCGGAGAGGCGGTCCTCGGCGGGGGCGGCGGTGTCGGGGAGGGCGGCCGGCGGGGTGGCCCGCATCCCCGTCTCCTGGGTCCCCGTCTTCTTCGTGGCCGTCTTCTTCGTGCCGGCCTGGCCGTCGAGGCGGTACGGCTTCACCCGGGTGCGCTTGAGGTTCTTCGTCCACTGCGTCGCGGCGATGGACACGGAGCCGGAGGCGAGGCCGAACTGGGCCTCGATCGCCGCGTTGCTGGAGGGGATGAGGCCGTACTGCCAGGTCGTGGCCGTGCGCGGGGAGATCTCGAAGCCGTCGCCGCCGTGCACGCCGAACTCGTCGACGCGGCTGGCCGCGTGGAAGGCGCCGCAGACGTACAGGCAGTCCGCGGGGTCGGTGCCGGTCGTGGCGAGGTGCTCGCGCATCCGGGTCCACATGTGGCGCTCGCGGTCCTCGTCGACGCGGACGCGGTCCCCGTCACCCGGGGCGAGCCGCCGGAACAGGCTGCCGATGAGGAACATGACCTGGCGGTAGGTGTCGTGGTCGCTGTCGCCGAGGGGCACCTCGACGTACTGGTGCCACCACTCCGACCAGTGCCGCACCTTGCCGTGGCGCAGCAGGTGTTCCTCGAGTTCGGCGAAGCGCGGCCGCAGGTCGCCGATCTCGACGCCGACGGCCTCGCCGTGGAGCGCCGTCTCGGTCTCGGTGCCGCCTTCCTCTCGGGCGGGCGGCTCGTCGGTGCGGTCGTGCCGGGAGTCCCACTGGAAGACGTGGTCGGAGGAGCGGTCGACGAGGACCAGTTCCACGCCGGGGGTGTCGAGGGCGTAGGCGATGGCCTGGTACTCGGCGGAGGCCTCCGTGATCGGGGCGACGACGGACAGCGGCGCCCAGTCGGGCGGGAAGCCGTCGATGTCGCTCGCGAACGCCTGCACCGCCACCGGCAGCCGGCAGTTGCGCAGCTCGGTGAGGAGCGGCGTCATGTCCTCGCACAGCTCCAGGTACACGACCTTGGGCTGCTTCTCGCGCAGGCGGCGGGCCATGGCGAGGGCGGAGGCAGGCGAGTGGTGGCAGACGGGGAAGATCTCCAGGGGTTCCGCCACGGCGCGGTCGACGTCGTCGACGAGGCCGAGGAGGATGCCTTCCAGGGCGTCCTGACCTCCGGCGAACTCCGCTGCGGCCTGGTGGAGTTGACCGCGCAGGGCGGTGAAGGGGGTCCCGGTCACGACAGCTTCGCGATCGCTTCGCGGCCGCCCTCGAGGAACTCGGGCCACGAGCCGCCCTCTTCCTTGCCGCGCGGCTCGACGACGCCGTGCAGGTACTTGTTGAGGATGGCCAGGTCCTCCGGTTCGCGCCGGGCGAGCGTGCCGACCAGCGAGGCGGCGAGGGCGCGGGCGGTGAGGGTGCGCTCGCCGAAGAAGTTGCTGTGCAGGATCGAGTCCTCGAGGACGCCGATCTGCTCGGCGGTGGAGAGGGCGGACTCCAGCTTCTCGTCGTCGCTGCCGGCCGCGGCGGCGGAGGCCCGCAGGTCGGCGAAGCTCTGGAGGAGGACGTCGAGGAGCGTGGGCGGCACGTCCAGCTCGATGGCGTGCCGGCGGAGCAGTTCCTCGGTGCGGAAGCGGACGATCTCGGCCTCGCTCTTCTTGTTCGTCACGACCGGGATGCGGACGAAGTTGAACCGGCGCTTGAGCGCGGAGGAGAGGTCGTTGACGCCGCGGTCACGGCTGTTGGCGGTGGCGATGATCGAGAAGCCGGGCTTGGCGAAGACGATGTTCTCGCCGTCGGCGCCGTCGAGTTCGGGGACGGAGATGTACTTCTCGGAGAGGATCGAGATGAGCGCGTCCTGGACGTCGCTGGTGGAGCGGGTGAGCTCCTCGAAGCGGCCGATGGTGCCGGTCTCCATGGCGGTCATGATCGGCGAGGGGATCATCGAGGCGCGGGACTGGCCCTTGGCGATGACCATCGACACGTTCCAGGAGTACTTGATGTGGTCCTCGGTCGTGCCGGCCGTGCCCTGGACCACCTGGGTGGAGTTGCGGCTGATGGCGGCGGCGAGGAGTTCGGCGAGCCAGCTCTTGCCGGTGCCGGGGTCGCCGATGAGGAGCAGGCCGCGGTCGGAGGCGAGGGTGACGATGGAGCGCTCGACGAAGCTGCGGTCGCCGAACCACTTCTGCGTCACCTCCCGGTCCAGGCCGTCGGCGCGCTCGGAGCCGAGGATGAAGAGGCGGACCATCTTCGGGGAGAGGCGCCAGGAGAAGGGCTTGGGGTGGTCGTCGATCGACTCCAGCCAGTCGAGTTCCTCGGCGTACTTGATCTCGGCGGGAGCGCGGAGCAGGTCGGACATGCGAAGGGCCTTTCGGTCTCAGGTGAGGAAGGTCTTGAGTTCGTGCACGAGCTTGTCGATGTGGCCGGAGATCACCGGGGTGCCGAGGGCCTTGAACCGCTCCCGGAACCAGGGGTTGACCTCCTGTCGTCCGGAGCTGGTCACCGAGCCCACGGGGATGAAGCGCACCCCGGAGCGGTGGACCTCCTCGATGCCCTCGAACAGGGGCTGTGAGCGGCCGAACTCGTAGAAGTCGGAGATCCAGACCATGACGGTGTTCTTCGGCTCGGCGATCTTGGGCCGGGCCATGGCCATGGCCACGGGCCCGTCGTTGCCGCCGCCGAGGTTGGTGCGCAGGAGCACGTCGAACGGGTCGTGGACCCAGGGGGTGAGGTCGATCGCGCGGGTGTCGTACGCGATGAGGTGGACGTCCACCTTGGGCAGCCCGGCGAAGATCGAGGCGAGGATGGTGCAGTTGACCATCGAGTCGACCATGGAGCCGGACTGGTCCACGACGACGATCAGCCGCTGGGGCGTGGTCCTGCGGACGGTGTGCCGGTAGTAGAGGCGGTCGACGTAGAGCCGCTCCTCCTCGGGGCTCCAGTTGGTGAGGTTCTTCCAGATCGTGCGGTCGAGGTCGAGGTTCCGGAAGACCCGCTTGGGCGGCACCGAGCGGTCGAGCTCGCCGACGGTGGCCTTCTCGACCTGGGTACGGAGCACCTGGGCGACCTCGTCCACGTACCGCCTGATCAGCGCCTTGGCGTTGGCCAGTGCGACGCCGGAGAGGTTGCCCTTGTCGCGCAGCAGCTGCTCGATCAGGGACATGCTGGGGGTGAGCTGTGCGGCGAGCGCGGGGTCGGCGAGGACTTCGCGCAGGTGCATGCGGTGGACGAGGTCGGCCTCGATGGCGCCGAGTTCGGTTCCGAGGCCGCCGCCGGTGAGGGCGGCTCCGGCCGCCTTTCCGCCGCGCGGTCCGCCGGGCGGGGAGCCGAGCGCGCGCTCCAGCCGGCCGGCGTCGGACTGCCAGCGGGCGAGCTGCCCGGCGGAGACGGTCCCGGAGCCGGTGGCGAAGACGTTGAGCAGCAGCTTCGAGGCGAGTGCGGCGCGCCGTACCTCGGCGGCGCGGTCGCGTGCGCCGTCCGGCTCGGGCTCCGGGGTCATCAGGCCGTCGAACTCGTCGGCGAGCTCCGGGTGGCGCTGGACCACGGAGTCCACGGAGGTGCCGGGGTCGAGCAGTGCGGACGGCAGGCCGATGTCCTCGACGACGGCGAGGCTCGCCGATTCCAGGGCGGCCTGCTCCTCGGGGTCGAAGAGCCGGGCGAGCAGCCGCCAGTAGAGGACCTGCCGCCGGTTGTCGTCGGGGTCGGGCGTGAACGTCTCGTCGGTCATGAGCGCAGCAGCCTTCCCGCTCGTTCGCGGAGGACGGCGACGGCGTCCGTGGCCGCCTTCTCCGCGCGGACTCCCGTCTTGTCGGTGGTCCCGCCGGCCCACGCGCCCGCGTGGACGGCGACGGTCTTCTTCCGGACGGTCGTCTCGACGGCCAGCGGCTGGAGGAGGAACTCCCCGGCGTCCCAGCGGAGGAGGCCCAGGCACGCGCCGGACGCGGCGATGGCCTCCGGGGTGAGCGGGCCGGCGGCCGGTCCGCGGTCGGTGTCCACGGGCAGCCGGTGGCCCGCGAGGGTGAAGGTCAGCTGCCCGTCGTCCGCGTGCTCCGTCGCGTACCCCTCCAGGAGGACGGGGACGGCGATCCGTACCGGGTGGCGGTCAAGGGGGGCCGTGACCGGGTCGGTCGCGGTGGCGAGGGCGACCCTGGCGGTGGCGAAGGGGTCGGCGGACTCCCCCGGGCGGGCGCGCTCGTCGTCCCAGACGAGGTCGCCCTCGGCGGTGACGGGCATGGCGTCGAGTTCCATGGCGAGGCCCTCGCTCACGGCGGTGAGCAGGGACATGCGGGGGCGGAGCAGCTGCCAGAGGCCGGCGCCGACGACGGTGTCCGGCTTGGGCGCGGACACCGCCGCCCGGACCAGGCGCGGGGCCGTGCCGTCGGCCGGTTCGAACACGGCGTGGACCTGTGCCTGGACGGCGGTCGCGTGTTCCTGCACGTCGACGCCGAGGGGCAGCAGGCGGCCGGTCGCGGTGGATCCGGCGGGTGTGCGGGCGGCTCCGGGCTGGGTGAGGAGCAGGGCGCGCGACCACAGGTCGGCCCAGCGGCGCACCGGGATGCGCTCCAGGGTGGCCCCGGGGCAGGATGCGGCGAGTTCGGCCGAGAAGCCGTCGAGCAGGGTGGCCTGTCGGCGGAGCGCGGGGTCGGACAGCATCGCGGAGACGACGGGCGCGGCGCCGCCGACGAGTTCGTGGTCGATGCCCTGCCAGCCGGAGCGGGCGAGGTCGCAGAGCCAGGCACGGGCGGCGGCGAGCACGTTCGGGGCGGGCTCGTCATCGCCCGTGGGCCGCGGGGGGTCGTCGGCCGTGGGGCGTCCGGTCACGTCGGCGACGCGGGACGTCAGGGCGTCGTGGACGGAGCCCATGAGGGCGGTGCGGGCGGCGGCGAGCGCGAGGAAGTGGTCCTCGCCTGCGGCGCCGGCCATGGCCTTGTCGGCGGCCTCGGCGACGAGGGAGGCGAGCGGCGTGCCGGCGAGGGCGTCGGCGAGCGCGGCGAGTCCGGCGGTCTGGGCGGGCTGGGGGCGGAGCAGTCCGGCGACGAGTGCGTCGTCGAAGGCGTCCACGGCGGCCAGCGCCTCGTCGAGTCCGTCGACGGGGTCGGCGAGCAGGTCCGTACGCATCAGGCGACCGCCCTCGTCGGCGGGAACCACTGCATCTCGGGCAGCGGCGCGGTGACCGGGTCGAGTTCGAGGTAGGCGAGGTGGCGCAGGAAGCGGCTGAACACGGGGGCGGCGGCCGAGGTGTCGCCCTGAGCGGGGCGCGTGGCGGTCATCGCCGCGACGAGGGCCTGGGCGTCGGGTTCCCGGTCGGGCGTCTCGGCCTTGAGGTAGCGGGCGACGCGCTGCGCGCCGTACTGGAGGACGGCCTCGGTGACGAGGGCACGGATGTGGTTGCAGTACGAGCCGCGCGCGCCGCCGCAGGGGCGGTTGTTGTTGGTGCTGCACGCGAACGCGTACGTCCCGGCGGCGATGGAGGACACGTACACGCGTCCTATGTCGGAGCCGCTGGACACGACGCCCTGCAGGCGTCCGTCGGCCAGTTCGACGAACGGCACCTTCGCGAGTTTCCGCGGCCGCGCGGGCGGTACCACCCGTGCCGCGCTCGACCTCTCCCAGACCGGCAACGCACTTCTCCCATGCACGTCAAAGGGGATGTTCACGCCGGAGCGGCGGAACATCGACAACGTATCCCCGCCCACTGACAACGCCTTCGGACGCCGTGGGACGGCAGGGGTGAAGCGCGGGACCGGGGCGCCGGGCCGACGGCTGGGTCCGGAAGGTGATCGAACCGGGCGGCGGACGGCAACCCCCGGACGGAAAGCCCGGGTTGTCCCCGCGACCGCTCGCGACCAGGTTAAAGAACAAGCCAAGCTCGGCCGGTTCGTTCCTGCCGGAACGTCCTCGGATCGCGGGTGCCTACAGCCCGGTGAACGCCCGTCACCACAGGTCACAAGGCACGTCGCCGCGAAGAAGGCTTCTGCGGGTGATTGTCCGACGGAGGATCAACCTCCAAACGTTCAGCACAAGTTGCTCACATCCCTCTTCTGGAGGGCTTTGATGCTCTAGATTGACCTTGCTTCACAAGCCCGGACACCAGGCGACAAATCCATCGCCTGGATGGGGTGTTCGAGTAGCGCTGCGGTACCCGGTACGTCATTCGCGGGGTGGGCGGATGGCCGGGAGAGGGAACAGCGCGGTGCGGGGGGCGGGGGCCTCCCGAGGGGAGGAACAGCGCGGGAGGCGGGGGCCTCCCGGGGGGAGGAACCGTGTGGAGCCAACACGTCGAGTCCACTGGCACCCTGGGGGGGTCCGTGCAGCAGGGGGAATTGGTCAGCCCGTTTCCATCGGCGCGCGACCGGCTGGACAGCGGGACGATCAGCCGGACGGCGAGCGACTGGGAGCAGCGGTACCGCCGTGCGGTGATCGCCAGCGACACCGTGGCCACCGCCTTCGTCGTGGCGGCGATAGGCGGCTTCTTCGGGGCCCGGCAGGCCGCCAACTGGCATGAGAGGTGGGGCATACTCGCCTTCGGCACCGAGCTGCTCGTCCTCGGCGCGCTCGCTGTGAACCGGTCCTGGGCGCCGGCCGTCCTCGGCCAGGGCGCCGAGGAGTTCCGCCGGCTGGGGCGCTCGCTGTTCACGGCGACCATCGTGCTCGCGCTCGGTGGGATCGCCCTGACCTCGCACAACATCAAGCTGTGGATCTTCGTCGCGATCCCCGCGATCGCGCTCATCACCATGACGACGCGGTATCTGCTGCGTCTCTGGCTGCACAACCAGCGCAAGGAAGGGCGGTGCCTGAGGCCGGTGCTCGCCGCCGGGAGCCCGGCCACCCTGCGCGACCTGATCTCCCGGACCCGCAAGTTCCCGCACCTCGGCTGGCGGGTGGACGCGGTGTGCACGACGGACGGTCTCGGGCCGGAAGGCGACCAGGTGGACGGCGTGCCGGTCGTCGGCCCGCTGGCGGAGGTCGCCAACCACGTCCGCCGCGACGGCTACCGCGTCGTCGCGGTCACCCCGGACCCGCACTGGTCGCCGGACCGGCTGCAGCGGCTGGCGTGGAACCTCGAGGGCAGCGAGGCCGAGATGGTCGTGGCGCCCGTACTGATGGAGGTGGCCGGTCCGCGGCTGCACATCGACGCGGTGCTCGGGATCCCGCTGCTGCGGGTCAGCATGCCGACGTTCACCGGGGGCCGCCGGGCGATCAAGGGGGTCGTCGACCGGGTGGGCGCGGCGATCCTGCTGATGCTGTTCGCGCCGCTGATGCTGATCGTCGGACTCCTCGTCCTGGCGGACAGCCGGGGCGGGGCGCTGTACAGCCAGCGCAGGGTCGGCAAGGACGGCCGCGAGTTCACCATTCTCAAGTTCCGCACGATGGTCGTCGGGGCCGATCGGGCACGTGCCGCGCTGGCCGACCGCAACGAGGGCGCCGGGCTGCTGTTCAAGCTCCGCCGGGATCCGCGGGTGACCCGGGTGGGGGCGGTGCTGCGCCGGTACTCGCTCGACGAGCTCCCGCAGCTGTTCAACGTGCTCACCGGATCGATGTCGCTCGTCGGGCCGCGGCCTCCGCTGCCGGAGGAGTGCGCCGCGTACGGCCCGGACGTCCGGCGGCGGCTGCTCGTCAAGCCCGGCCTGACCGGCCTGTGGCAGATCAGCGGACGCAGCGACCTGTCGTGGGAGGAGGCGGTGCGCCTCGACCTGCGGTACGTGGAGGACTGGTCGCTCGCCCTGGACACGGTGATCCTGTGGAAGACGCTGCGTGCGGTGCTGTACGGGCAGGGGGCCTACTGATGCGCGGGGACCGTCGGGCGGCCGGCACGTGGACCGCAGGCCGGGAGGGCCTGCTTGGGGGGAGGAACGGGTCATGAGAGTCAGCGTTTTCGGGCTCGGCTACGTGGGCTGCGTGTCGGCCGCGTGCCTGGCCAGCTTGGGCCACGAGGTCATCGGGGTGGACGTCAACCAGGTGAAGGTCGACCTGGTCAACGACGGCAAGGCCCCGGTGGTCGAGGAGCGGATCGGTGAGCTGATCGCCGAGGTCGTGCGGACCGGTGCGCTGCGCGCCACCGCCGACGTCCGCGAGGCGGTCGAGGCCAGCGACGTGTCGCTGGTCTGTGTGGGCACGCCGTCGGAGCCCAACGGCAGCCTGTGCACCACCTATCTGGAGCGGGTCACCGAGGAGATCGGTGCCGCGGTGGCCGAGCGGGGCGGCCGGCACACCGTGGTCTTCCGCAGCACCATGCTCCCGGGCACCTGTCTGAACCTGCTGGTTCCGATCCTGGAGAAGTACGTCGGCGGCACTGCCGGGGTGGACGTCGGGGTCGCGGTCAACCCGGAGTTCCTGCGCGAGGGCACGAGCGTGCGGGACTTCTTCGACCCGCCGAAGACCGTCATCGGCGAGCTCGACCCGGCGAGCGGCGACGTGGTGGCGGCGCTGTACGAGGGACTGCCCGGCGAGGTGTTCCGGGTGCCGGTCCCGACGGCCGAGGCGATCAAGTACGCGGACAACGCGTTCCACGGCCTCAAGATCGGCTTCGCCAACGAGCTGGGCGCGGTGTGCCAGGCGCTCGGGGTGGACTCGCACCAGGTGATCGACGTGTTCCTCGCCGACCGCAAGCTGAACATCAGCCCCGCCTATCTGCGGCCCGGCTTCGCCTTCGGCGGCTCCTGCCTGCCCAAGGACCTGCGCAGCCTGGTCCACGCGGCGCAGCGGGCCGACGTCTCGGTGCCGATCCTCTCCCACGTGCTGCCGTCCAACGCCGACCACCTGCAGCGCGCCGTGGAGCTGGTCGAGCGGACCGGCAAGCGGCGGGTGGGCATCTTCGGGCTCTCCTTCAAGCCCGGCACCGACGACCTCCGCGAGAGCCCGCTCGTCGAGCTGGCGGAGCGGCTCTTCGGCAAGGGGTACGAGCTGCGGATCTACGACCCCAACGTGAACCTCTCCCGGCTGCTCGGCGCGAACCGCGAGTACATCGAGACCCGGCTGCCGCACCTCGCGCAGCTGCTCGCCGAGTCCGTCGACGAGGTCCTCGACCATGCCGAGGTGTGCCTCGTCGGGACCAGGGATCCGGATGTCCTCGCGGCGCTGCCGCACGGCGAGAGCCCGGTGATCGTCGACCTCATCCACGTTCCCGACGCCGAGGCGCGCCGGGCCGAACCGGGGTACGTGGGCCTTGCTTGGTGAGAAGACCGGTGGTGCCGGGCCCGCCCGGCGCGCGCTGATCCTGGTGGAGAACCTGTCGGTGCCGTTCGACCGGCGGGTCTGGCAGGAGTGCACGACGCTGCGCGACGCGGGCTGGGAGGTGCACGTCATCTGCCCGCGCGGCGAGAAGCGGGACACGGAGCCGGAGGCGGTGATCGACGGGGTGCGGATCCACCGCTATCCGCTGCGGGCGGCCACCGGTGGGCCGGCCGGCTATCTGCGGGAGTACGGCACGGCGTTGTGGCACACGGCGCGGCTGGCCCGCAGGGTCGGCCCGGTCGACGTGGTCCACGCCTGCAACCCGCCGGACCTGCTGTTCCTGCCCGCCCTGTGGCTGAAGCGGCAGGGGGCGCGGTTCGTCTTCGACCAGCACGACCTGGTGCCCGAGCTGTACCTGTCCCGGTTCGACCGCGGCAAGGACCTGCTCTACCGCGGGGTGTGCGCGCTGGAGCGGGCGACCTACCGGGCCTCGGACGTCGTGCTCGCCACGAACGAGAGCTACCGGGACGTCGCGGTGCGCCGCGGCGGCCGGCGGCCCGAGGACGTGTTCGTGGTGCGCAGCGCGCCCGACGTCGACCGGTTCCACCCGGTGCCGGCGGAGCCGGAGCTGAAGCGCGGCAAGCCCCATCTGCTGTGCTACCTGGGGGTCATGGGCCCGCAGGACGGCGTCGACTACGCCTTGCGGGCGCTCGCGAAGCTCCGCGACGAGCAGGGGCGTACCGACTGGCACGCGGTGTTCGTCGGCGCGGGTGACGCCTTCGACGCGATGGTCGAGCTGTCCCGGCGGCTGGGGCTCTCGGATCAGGTGCAGTTCACCGGGCGCATACCGGACGCCGATCTGGCGCGCTATCTGTCCACCGCGGACGTGTGCCTCTCCCCCGACCCGCGCAATCCGCTCAACGACGTGTCGACCATGAACAAGGTCCTGGAGTACATGGTGATGGGCCGGCCGATCGTCTCGTTCGACCTCCGGGAGGCGCGCGTCTCCGCCGGTGAGGCCGCCGTGTACGCGCCCGCCAACGACGAGGCGGAGTTCGCGAGACTCATCGGGCTGCTCCTCGACGATCCGGAGGAGCGGGAGCGGATGGGCAAGATCGGCCAGGAGCGGATCGGCGGGCCGCTCTCCTGGCGGAACTCCCAGCAGTCGCTGCTCGCCGCCTACGAAGCCGCCTGTCGTGACCGCGCGCCGCTGTCGGCGGGCGGCCGGGACCGGGGACGGAAGAGGCCGCGTCGTTGAGCGATGACACGATACGTCTGGTCACGGTCGGGCGGATTCTCCGTCGGCGTGGGCGGTTCCTCATCATCCTCGCGGTGGTGGGCGCCCTCGTCGGCTACGGCACGTCTCTGCTGCTTCCGCCGCGCTACACGACCTCGGCCTCGGTGCTGCTTCCGGGGTCGTGGGAGGAGCGTGAGCTGCTGACGCAGACGCAGGTCGCGACCAGTTCGGTGGTGGTCGACCGCGTGGCCGGCGCGCTCGGCTGGGCCGGGGTCGACGGCCGTGAGCTGAAGGAGCGGGTGACCGCCGAGGCCGCCGACGGGAACATCATCAAGATCTCGGGGACGGCCGACACCCCGGAGCGCGCCCAGCAGCTCTCCGACCAGGTGGCCCGGCAGTTCGTCGCGTTCGCCTCGAACATCGTGGGCGACAGCAGCGACCCCGAGGCGGCGGCGCGGACGGAGGCCCTGCGGAAGACGGTGGCGCAGACCAACCGCCGTATCACCGAGCTGGCCGACGAGGCGGGTCCGGGGCGGTCCGTGGAGAGCGTGCAGACCCGCACGGAGCTCGCGAAGCTGCGGACCTCGCTGCAGGAGGCCATCGACAAGCTGGACCAGGCGGGTCCGGCGACCAGCAAGGCCGGCATGGTCGTCATGGGGTCGGCGGCCCGGCCGACCGGTGAGGCGCCGCCGACGAGGACGCAGCTCGTCGCCGCCGGGGCGGCGCTGTTCTTCCTGGTCGCGTTCCTCGGTCATCTCGCCGCCGCGCGGATGAGCCGCCGGCTGCGCACCGAACCGGAGATCGCCGCGGCGCTGGGCTCGGCGCTCCTCGGCACCGTCGACGTGCCGGGCGATCGGTTCACGCACCGGCCGGAGGCCCGCGGTCCGCGGACCTGGTTCCGCCGGCTCCTCGGCGTCGACGCCCGGTGGGACGTTCCGGCCCCGCGGACGTCCGGCGACGAGGCCAGCCGGCAGATCCGCTACCGGCGGTTGTACGCGCGCCTCCAGGACCGGGTTCCGGCTCCCGGGCGGCTCCTCGTCGTCGTTCCGGAGGGTGACGGGATCGCCCGCCGGGCCGCCGCGCAGCTCGTCGCCGCGGCCGGGGGCGATCTGACGCTGCGGGTGGTGGAGGTCTCGGTGTCCCGGCCGATGGTGCCGGACCGGGACAAGGAGTCCGGTGCCCTGGTCGTGCTCAGCGTGGGCAGCTGGACCGCGGGCGAGCTCGCCGGCATCGCCGAGGCGTGTGCCGACGCCCGGCACGAGCTCGTCGGCGTCGTCCTCGCCGGCCCCGTCCGGGCCCCTTCGGCACGGTCCGCCGGTCGTTCCCGGCCCACCGGGACGCCGGCATTCGTGATGGCCAACGACACGACGGAAGGTTCAGGGTGACGACGAGTACGACTTCGGAGTCGTCGGCCGCCGCTCCACTGCTCGACCTGCACGTGCTGGTGGTGGCGGTGCGCAGACGGCGCCGTCTCTGGGGCTCCCTGGCGCTGATCGGACTGCTCCTCGGGGCCGCTTCGGCGATCCTGCTGCCGCCGCGGCCGACCGCGGTGGTCAAGCTGCTCGTCGCGCATCAGGCGGACCAGCCGAGCGACCCGGGAACGCTGATCCGTACCGATGTCGAGCTGCTGCGCACCACGCGGATCGCCAGTCAGGCCTTGAAGTCCCTCGGGTCCCCGGTGAAACCGGAGGACTTCATGAAGGAGTACGAGGGCGCCGGGCTGACCAACAACGTGCTGCAGATCAGCGCGACGGGTGACAGCGACCGCGAGGCGGTGGCCCGCGCCGGGGCGCTGGCCGACGCGTTCCTCGCGGACCATCTGAGCCGGATCCAGGAGACCGCGGACGCCGAGGCCAAGGCGCTGCTCGACCAGCGTGACCGCATGCGGGACGAGCTCGCGCAGGTCAACAAGGCGATCGCGGACGGCTCTTCGGACAGCGGGTCCAACAAGTCGGCCGACTCGGAGTCGCTCTTCGCCCGCCGGGCCGAGCTCACCTCGCGGATCGCCGACTTCGACCAGCGGGCCGCGGAGGCGCGCATCGGCACGCCCCATCTCATCGCCGGTACGCAGATCGTGGACGCCCCGCGCGCGGTGCGGCACTCGCTGGCCAAGACCGCCGGCGTCAACGGGGTGATCGGGCTCGCGCTCGGGCTCGCGCTCGGTCTCGCGGTGGCCGCGGTCGGCTCGGTGGTGGCGGACCGCCCCGTGCTGCGCCGGGACATCGCGGCCAACCTCGGCGCCTCGATCGTCGCGGAGCTGCCCCGACGGCCGGCCCGCTGGTGGGGGCGCCGACGGAACCGGGCGGCACGGGCCCGGCTGACCACGTCCCTGGCCCGCACCCTGCGCGGCTCGGCGGAGCCGATGTCGCTGCTCGAACTGGGCTGCGCGCGGAGTACGGGCGAGATCGCCCTGGAGCTCGGCCGGGCGCTGACGGCGGAGGGGCCGATGGTCGTCGTCGACGGTCTGCCCGGCACGGAGCTCGGCGACCACCGGTCGGCGCCGGGCGATCCCGTCGTCGTCAGCAGTGAGCGTGCCGCGGCCGGTGCGCATCAGGAGCGCCGGCTCGGCGTCGGCTCGGTGGCGCCCGGCACGGCCTGGACCGACCTGCGGTACCTCGGGACGCGGACGGTGCTCGTCGTGCGCGCCGGGCACGGCAGCGCGGCCTGGCTGCACACGGTGGCGCGGCAGCTGGCGGAGCAGCGGATCGCGGTGATCGGTGTGGTGCTGATCGACCCCGACGCGCGGGACCGGACCGACGGCACGCTGTGGGACGGGCCGGGGACGGCGCTGCGCGGAAGGAACGAGCCGCAGGCCCGGCAGAACGGGGCGGGCCGGTGGCGGACGGAGCGGGTGCCGATGTGGGCCGGACGGGTCCCGGACGACGACCAGGAGGTGCGGTAGCCCATGTGCGGCATCGCAGGAAGTTACCGATGGCCGGACGGGAAGGCCGTGACCGACCGGCTCACCGACACCCTCGCCCACCGCGGCCCGGACGGCGCGGGCCGGTACAGCCACCCCGTGGGTGACGGCGAAGTCCACCTCGGGCACCGGCGGTTGGCGATCGTCGACCTGTCGGAGACCGGCGCCCAGCCGATGGTCTCGGGGGGCCTCGTCCTGACGTACAACGGCGAGCTGTACAACGCGCCCGAGCTGCGGGCCGAACTGGCCGCCGCCGGGGTGCGGTTCCGCGGTACGTCGGACACCGAGGTGCTCCTGGAGGCCTGGCGGCGCTGGGGCACGGACTGCCTGCCCCGGCTGCGCGGCATGTTCGCGTTCGGGGTCTTCGACGAGCGGACCGGTGAGCTGGTGCTGGCCCGCGACCAGCTCGGCATCAAGCCGCTGTTCCTGCTGCGGCGCGGTGAGGGCCTGGTGTTCGCGTCCGAGCTGAAGGCGCTCGCCGCCGTCACCGGCGGGAAGCCGGAGGTGGACCACGGGGCCCTGGTGGCCTCGCTCCTCTACTACTGGGTGCCGGACTCGCGGTGCGCGCTGCGCGAGGCGGAGAAGCTGCCGCCGGGGAGCTGGCTCCGCTTGCGGCCCGACGGCCGGGTGGACCGCGGCCGGTTCTGGAGCCTGAAGGACGTCGCCGCCGAGGGCCGGGAGCGGGCCAGGTCCGGCGAGCTGCCGGACATCGCCGCCGTCGTCGAGGAGTCGACCCGGCGCCATCTGCTCGCCGACGTCCCGGTGGCGACCTTCCTCTCGGGCGGCCTCGACTCCAGCTATCTGACCGCGCTGGCCGCCCGGGAGCAGCCGGGGATCTCCGCCTACACGATCGGTTTCCGTGCCGAGGACGCCAGGTTCGAGGCGATGCCGGACGACCTGCGCTACGCCCGGCAGGTGGCGGAGCGGTTCGGCGTCGACCTGCACGAGATCGAGATCGCTCCCGATGTGCTCGATCTGCTGCCGCGGATGACGTACCACCTGGACGAGCCGATCGGTGATCCCGCCGCGATCAACACGTTCCTGATCTGTTCGGCCGCCCGGGAGGCCGGGGTCAAGGTGATGCTGTCGGGGATGGGCGCCGACGAGCTGTTCGCCGGCTACCGCAAGCACCTGGCCAACCTGATCGCCCTGCGCTACCAGCGCGTCCCGCGGCCCCTGCGGCGCGGCGTGGCCGGTGTCGTGGACAGGCTGCCGGTCGCCTCGGCCCGCCGGGGGTACCGGTCGGTGCGTTTCGCGAAGAGGTTCCTCTCCTTCGCCGACCTGCCGGAGGAGACCGCGTTCCGGCGCAGCTACACGATGTACGACCAGGAGGAGCTGCTCGCCCTGGTCGATCCGGATCTGGCCGGGACGGTCGACGACGTGCTGACCGAGCACGCGGACGTCTACGGGGACAACGACCTCGACGACTTCGTGAACCGGATGTGCCTGGGTGACGCCCGGATGTTCCTGCCGGGCCTGAACCTCGCCTATACGGACCGGTCGAGCATGGCCGCGTCGACCGAGGTGCGGGTGCCGTACGTGGACGTCGAGGTGGTGAAGGCGGCGTTCGCCGTGCCCGGCGATCGGAAGATCGTCGGCCGGCAGGGCAAGGCCGTCCTCAAGGAGGCGGCCACCTCGATCCTGCCGCGGGAGATCGTGTACCGGCCGAAGGGCCTGTTCAGCGCCCCGCTGCGGGCCTGGATGAGCCGGGATCTGGCGCCGCTGGTCCGCGAGGTGGTGAACGACGGCGTGCTGGTCAGCTCCGGCTTCCTGCGCCGTGACGCGCTGGCGCGCATGGTCGCCGAGGACGCCGCCGGGCAGCGGGACTTCTCCAAGCATCTGTGGCATGTGCTGACCCTCGAGTACTGGTATCGCGGCATGGCCTCCGGGGCCGGCCTGGACGCTCGCCAGACGGCGTAGAAACAAGGGGACTTCTGGTGAAACAGGTTGTGCAGAACTACAAGAGCGGCGAGCTGGCGGTTCTCGACGTGCCGGTGCCGGGGTGCAAGCCGGGGGGTGTGCTGGTCCGCACGGCCTACTCGCTGATCTCCACCGGGACCGAGCTCATGAAGGTGTCCGAGGCCGGCATGTCGATGCTGGGCAAGGCCCGCTCGCGTCCGGACCAGGTGGCGAAGGTCATGCAGAGCGTCGCCACCAACGGGGTGCCCGCCACGTACCGCAAGGTGATGGGCAAGCTGGACTCGTACACGCCGCTGGGCTACTCGCTGTGCGGGGTGGTCGAGCAGGTCGGCGCCGGGGTCGACGACGTGAAGGTCGGCGACCTCGTGGCCTGCGCCGGCAACGAGCACGCGCTGCACGCCGAGCTGAACTGGGTGCCGAAGAACCTCTACACCCCGCTGCCGGACGGCCTCGCGCCCCGGCACGCGGCCTTCGGCACGGTCGGGTCGATCGCGCTCCAGGGCGTCCGCCAGGGCGAGCCGCAGCTCGGCGAGGTGGCCCTCGTGATCGGTCTCGGTCTCATCGGGCAGCTGGTGGTGCAGCTCCTCACCGCCTCGGGCGTCCGTGTCGTCGGGGCCGACCCGGACCCGGCGCGCTGCGAGCTGGCCGAGCGCCTCGGCGCCGCGGCCTGCGGTGATCCCGCGTCCCCGGCCGTGGAGGCCGCCGTCGTCGAGCTCACCGGCGGTCACGGCGTGGACCAGGTGTATCTGGCGGCCGGCGGGGGCAGCAACCAGCCCGTCGAGCTGGCCGCCCACCTGAGCCGGGACCGCGGCCGGGTGATCGACATCGGCAAGTGCCGGCTCGACCTGCCGTGGAACGCGTACTACGAGAAGGAACTCGACGTCCGGTTCTCCCGCTCGTACGGTCCCGGCCGCTACGACCCGGAGTACGAGCTGGAGGGGCGGGACTACCCGATCGGCTACGTGCGCTGGACCGAGCGCCGCAACCTGGCGTGCTTCCTCGACCTCATGGCCCGCGGCAGCGTCGACGTGGAGCCCCTGATCTCGCACATCGCCGACTTCGACGACGCCGTCAAGACGTACCAGAGCCTGAAGGACGGCGAACTGAAGGCCGTCGCGGTGCTGTTCCGGTACCCGGACCACGAGGAGGCCGGCGAGACGGAGGCCCCGAAGGTGGCCCTGCCCGAGGTGCGGCGCGGCGACGCGGCGCCCGTCCGGGCCCGGTCCGCCACCTCGCCGGTGCGCCTCGCGTTCGTCGGGGCGGGCAACTACGCCACGTCGATGCTCCTTCCGCACCTGGTGGGACGCGACGGCGTCGAGCTGTCCACGGTCGTCACGACGACGGCGCTGTCGGCGGCCAACGCGCAGCGGAAGTTCGGCTTCACCGAGGCGACCACCGATCTCGACGCCGTGCTCGGCGATCCGAGGATCGACGCGGTGTTCGTGGTCACCCGGCACAGCTCGCACGCCGCACTGACGAAGAAGGCGCTGTTCGCCGGCAAGGCGGTGTTCGTGGAGAAGCCGCTGGCGCTCGACGAGGCGGAGCTGGCCGGGGTCCTCGCCGCGGTGGAGGAGTCCGGCAACGACCGGCTGCAGGTGGGCTTCAACCGCCGGTTCGCCCCGCTGCTGCAGGAGGCCAGGAAGCGGTTCGGGGCCCGGACCGGTCCGGCGAGCCTCCGCTACCTGGTCAACGCGGGCCGGCTCCAGCACGGCAGCTGGTACCTCCAGCAGGGCACCGAGGGCTCGCGGTTCGCCGGCGAGGGCGGGCACTTCATCGACACGGCGAGCTGGCTGCTCGGGGCCGATCCGGTCTCGGTGTACGCGACCGCCGCCCCCGGCAACGAGGACCTCCAGGTCGTCCTGCGCTACCCGGACGGCTCCACCGCCACCCTCAGCTACGTCACCAACGGCGCGCCCGGCTTCCCCAAGGAGACGCTGGACCTCGTCGCGGACGGCAAGGTGCTGCGGCTCGACGACTTCGTCCGGGCCTCGGTGCACGGTCCCGAGAAGTGGGTCAGCTCGCGGCTGCCCAAGGCGCGGGACAAGGGCCAGAACGCCGAACTGGCCGCGTTCGTCAGGGCCGTGCGGACCGGCGGGCCGATGCCGGTGCCGCTGGAGTCCCTGGTCGCCACCACGGCGGCCACCCTCGCCGTACAGGCCGGCCTGGCCGCCGGTGCGCCGGTGACCCTGGCGGGGGCGCGATGAGCATGAGCGCGGGCTGGTACCTGCGGCGGCTCTCCCGGATGGGGCCGCGGGAGGTCGGCGGCCGGGTGGGCGACACGCTGCGCAGGCGCCGCTGGCGCTCGGCACGCCCGCAGTCCCCGGCCGTGGCCGGAGCCCGGTTCACCGCGGTGCTGCCCGCGGGGACGCTCGGCGCGGTGCCGCCGGACGCCGCGAAGCGTCTCGTCGCCGAGGCGGACCGGCTGATGGCCGGACACGCCGAGTACTTCGGGGTCGAGCGGGACGACCTGGTCGACCCGGACTGGTTCCTCGACCCGAAGACCGGGCGGCGGGCTCCTTCGGGGTACGCCTTCGACGTGCCGTACCGGGACGAGGAAGCGTCCGGGGACATCAAGCAGATCTGGGAGCCGTCCCGGCACCAGTACCTCACCGTGCTCGCCGCCGCCTACGCGGTCACCGGGGACGAGCGGTACGCCGAGCGCGTGGCCGAGCACCTGCGGTCCTGGTGGGCGGCCAACCCGCCGCTGCGGGGCGTGCACTGGATCAGCGGCATCGAGCTGGGGATCCGGCTGCTCTCCTGGGTGTGGATCCGGCGGCTGCTCGACGGCTGGCCGGGCGCGGCCGGTCTGTTCGAGGGGAATCCGGTGGCGGTGCGCCAGATCTGGCACCACCAGCGCTGGCTGGCCGCGTTCCCCAGCCGGGGTTCCTCGGCGAACAACCACGTCATCGCCGAGGCCGCCGGGCAGTTCGCCGCGGCCTGCGCGTTCGGCTGGTTCCCCTCCTCGGCGCGCTGGCGTGCCGACGCGCTGCGCTCCCTCGAACGGGAGCTGCGTCGCAACACGTTCCTCTCCGGTCTCAACCGTGAGCTGGCCACCGAGTACCACGGGCTCGTCCTCGAACTCGGTCTGGCCGCGCTGGCCGAGGCCGATGCCACGGGTGTGCCGGTCCCCTCGACGGTCCGGCTCGTGCTGCTGCGGATGACCGACGCGCTCGCGGCCGTCGTGGACAACCGGCTGCGGCCGCCGCGCCAGGGCGACGCGGACGACGGGCACGGTCTGATCGTGGACGGCCCGGACACCGACCGCTGGGCCTCGCTGCTGGCCACCGGGGACGCCGTGTTCGGCCGGCTCGACTGGTGGCCGGAGGTCACCGGCACCGATGTGCGCACCCCGCTGCTCGCCGCGCTCCTCCGGCCGTACGCGAGGGGCGGCACCGTGGCGCGCCCGGCGGCCCGACCGGGCCACTTCGCCGACGCGGGCATGACCATCCTGCGGGGTCCCGGTGAGATCTGGGCCCGCTGCGACGGCGGTCCGCACGGCTTCCTGTCGATCGCGGCGCACGCGCACGCGGACGCGCTGTCCGTGGAGGTCCGGCACGACGGGGTCGACGTGCTCGCCGACCCGGGGACGTACTGCTACCACGGGCAGCCCGAGTGGCGGCGGTACTTCCGGTCGACCCTCGGCCACAACACGCTCCAGTGGGACGGCGCCGACCAGTCCGTCTCCGGCGGCCCGTTCCTGTGGACCCGGCAGGCCCGTACCCACGTCCTGGTCGCCGACACAACGGGCATCAGCACGGGCGCGGGCACGGGCGTGGGCGCGGGCGTGGCCCGCTGGTCGGCCGAGCACGACGGCTACGGGCCCGTCGTGCACCGCCGCCGGGTGGAGCTGACCGCCGTGAGCCGGGAGCTGCGGGTGGTCGACGAGGTCCGCGGCGGGAGCGGGCCCGTGCGCCTGGCGTTCCACCTCGGCCCGGCGATCGCCGCGGAGCTGGTGGGGAACCGGGCGGTGCTCACCTGGACCGTGGACGGCGAGGACCGCTCCGCGGTGCTCGACCTGCCCGCGCGGCTGTCCTGGCGGGCGCACCGTGGCGAGACCGAACCGCCGCTGGGCTGGTACTCCCCCGGCTTCGGCCGCAAGGAACCCGCCACCACGCTCGTCGGCACCGGCTTCGCCGACGGGATGCAGGAGTTCACGACCGTACTCGGGTTCGACGGCTAGGGGGGTTCGGTGTTCGACAGGCGGCGCTGGGCGTTGCCGGTGGCGGCGCTCGCGCTGGCCCTGCCGGCGGCGGCCGGCTGCACGAGCACGCCGGACGCGCCGGCGAAGGCCGGAGGTGCGACTTCGGCGTCCGCCACACCCGGCCCGCCCCCGGCCCGGGTGTGCGACAGGCCCGCGGCCGGGCCGTCGCAGGCGCCGCCGGGCGCGGTGACGGTCGACCCCTCGGTCGTCGGTGACCTGGACGCGAAGACCGACGACAACCCCCCGCACACCACCTTCTGGCTGCTGCCGGGCACGCACACGCTCACCTCGGACCCCTACGCCCAGGTCATGGCCAAGCAGGGGAACCGCTACCTCGGCGCGCCGGGCGCGGTGCTCGACGGCCGGAAGACCAACCACTACGCGTTCGGCGGCACCGCCCCCGACGTCACCATCAGCCATCTGACCGTGCAGGGGTTCACCGCGCCGCAGGACGAGGGCGTGGTCAACCACGACATGGCCGACGGGTGGGTGATCGAGCACGCGACGATCCAGCACAACTCCGGGGCCGGGCTGATGGCCGGCGCCCGCCAGCAGCTCCGTGCCAGCTGCGTGCGGGGCAACGGCCAGTACGGCATGAACGGCTACAAGACCGGTGACTCGATCCGCGGCCTGGTGGTCCAGGGCAACGAGATCGTGGGCAACAACACCGACGACTGGGAGCGGCGGCAGCCCGGCTGCGGCTGCAGCGCCGGGATCAAGTTCTGGGCCGTCGACGGCGCCGACGTGCGCGGGAACTGGGTGCACGACAACCGTGGCGTCGGACTGTGGGCGGACACCAACAACAACGACTTCCTCTTCGAGGACAACGTCATCGAAGCCAACGACGGTGCCGCGCTGATGTACGAGACCAGCTACAACGCGATCGTCCGGAACAACACGATCCGGCGGAACAACTGGGTCGAGGGCCGCAAGGAGGCCGAGGGCGGCGACGACTTCCCGTACGCGACGGTCTACGTGTCGGAGGCCGGCGGCGAACCGCGCGTCCGGGCCCGGACGGACAGGATCGAGATCTACGGGAACGTGCTGGAGGACAACTGGAACGGCATCACCCTGTGGGAGAACGCCGACCGGTTCTGCAACAGCCCGGCCAACACCTCGACGGAGTACTGCACGTTGCTGGTGAAGGGCACCGCCCGGTGTGCCCGGCCGGGGATCGCCACCACGCCGCTGTACGACGACTGCCGGTGGAAGACCCAGCGGGTGGAGATCCACGACAACCGCTTCACGCTCGACCCGTCCGTCGTCGGCTGCACGGCGGAGTGCGGCCGCATGGCGGTCCTCGCCAACTACGGCACCACGCCGGACTGGTCGCCGTACCAGGGCGAGCGGGTCGCCGAGGCGATCACCCTCCGGCAGCGGAACCGCTGGTACGACAACGTGTATCGCGGACCGTGGAGCTTCGTCGCCCACGACACGAGCCGGAAGCTCGGCTCCGGGCAGTGGCGGGGCGCGCCGTACGGGCAGGACGCGGGCAGCACCTTCGACGCACAGGCCGGTGGGTGACATGGCCGAACTGCTGAAGCCGGGCGGACCGGACACGGTGGGTACGCGGCCCGGTGCCGTACCGCACCCCGCGGGCACGCCGAAGACCGTGGGGATCATCTGGGCGTTGCTCGCCCTCAACACACTGGGCTCCGCCGGGGCGCAGACCGTGTTCACGATCCCCCGCTCCCTCATCCAGATGGCCACCATGGGCGCGCTGGTCGCCGCGTTCCTGCTGGCGCTCGCGCTCAATCTGCGGCTGCGCGTCCGGCCGAGCGCCTTCGTGTTCCTGCTCACCCTGCTGCTGGTGCCGAGCCTGATCTCCAGCGTGCAGCTGGCCGGGTTCGGCGCACTGTTCCGCTGTACCCGGCTCGCTCTCTTCGTCGGCACGCTGTGGCTGCTCAGCCGCTGGTGGGACGGCGGCCTGACCTTCGTCCGCTACCACATCCGGATGTACTTCGCGGTGCTCGTCCTGGTGGCCGCGGGCCTGGCCGTGTCACCTTCGACGGCCATGCCCGAGTACTACGGCGGACGGCTCGTCGGGGCGCTGTGGCCGCTCACCCCGCCGCAGATCGGGCAGTACTCGGCGGTGATCATCGGGCTCACCGTGCTGCTCCTGCTGGGCCGGCGGACCACCGGGGCCGGAGCGGCGGTGATCATCGTGCCCTCGCTCGTGCTGCTCGCGATGACCCACACCCGGACGGCCACGCTCGGTCTGCTCATCGGCCTGGGTCTGGCGATCGGCTCGCTCGTCCTGACCAGCGCCGCCGCCCGCCGGTTCTTCGCCTGGGCGGTGGTGTGCGCCGCGGTGGCCGCGGTGGTGTTCAGCTCCGCGCTGCGGGCGTGGTTCCTGCGCGGGCAGAGCCAGGAGAACTTCGCCAACCTCACCGGCCGTGCCAAGGTGTGGGACTCCCTGCTCGCGGCGCCCCGGACGACCGGGGAGAAGGTGTTCGGTACGGGTCTGGGCGACAAGTCGTTCGACGGGCTGCCGATCGACAACAGCTGGCTGGCGGTCTACGACGAGCAGGGCCTCCTCGGCGTCACCATCGTGGCGGCGATGATCCTCGTGCTGGGCGGTGTGGCGCTGCTGCGGCCGCCGTCGCTCCCGAGGGCCTGCGCGATCTTCCTGATCAGCTACTGCGCGCTGTCCTCGTACACCGAGGTCGGTCTCGGCGACGCCTCTGCCTATCTGCTGCATCTGACGCTGGCCGCCTCGCTGTTGGTGGCACCCGCCGGGGCCGCGCCCCTGCCGGCCGTCGAGATCCCTCGACGGCGTGTCCCGCGATGGGCCCGGAGGTGACCTGAGCGATGCATGTCCTTGTGGTGCACAACCGCTACTCCTCGGCCCAGCCGAGCGGGGAGAACCGCGTCGTCGACGAGGAGGTGGGGCTGCTGCGCGCGGCCGGCCACCGGGTCGACGTGTTCGAGCGGCGCAGTGACGACATCGCGGCGCGGTCGCTGCTCGGCAAGGCCGCGGTGCCGCTGCTCGTGCCGTGGAACCCGGCGGTCCGTACGGAGCTCGCCGCCCGGCTCCGTGCCGAGCGGCCGGACGTGGTGCACGTGCACAACGTCTTCCCGCTCCTGTCCCCCGCGGTCCTCGCGGCCTGCGCCGACGCCGGGGTTCCCGTCGTCGCCACGCTGCACAACTACGCCCAGGTCTGCCCGCCCGGCACACTGCACCGGGACGGCCGGCCGTGCACCGAGTGCGTCGGGTCGGCGGCGTCGCTGCCGGGGATCCGGCACGGCTGCTACCGGAACTCCCACCTCGCTACGGTTCCGCTCGCGGTCAGCCTGTCGGTCAACCGGCGCCGGTGGTGGTCCGGTGTGGAGCGGTTCTTCTGCATCTCCGCGACGCAGCGCGACCTCCTGGTGCGCTCCGGCATGCCGGCCGAGCGGCTGACGGTGAAGCCCAACTTCGTGCCCGACCCGGGCACGGTCCGTGAGGGCGCCGGGGACCATCTGCTCTTCCTCGGCCGGCTCTCGGAGGCCAAGGGCGTACGGGTGCTCATGACCGCGTGGGACGAGGTCGCCGCGGACGGCGGGGTGGGCGTGCCGCTCGTGCTCGCCGGCTCGGGCCCCATGGAGCCGGAGGTGACCGCGTGGGCGGCGGGCCGGGACGATGTCCGGTACGCCGGCCTCCTGGACCCGGCGGAGTGCCGGCGGGTCACCGCGCGGTCGGTGGCCGTGGTGGCTCCCTCGCTGGCCAGGGAGACCTTCGGCCTGGTGGTCGGGGAGGCGATGGCGGCGGGCGTGCCGGCCGTCGCCGCCGGTCACGGGGGCTATGTCGACCTCGTCGAGGAGGGGGTGACCGGGCTGCTGCACAGCCCGGGCGACGCCGCCTCGCTCGCGTCCGGCCTGCGGCGGATCGCCGTGGACCCGGGGCGCAACCAGGAGATGGGCCGGGCGGCCCGGCGCCGGTACGAGCAGGGGTTCAGCCCCGCCGTCGGCCTCGCACGCCTGGTGGAGGAGTACCGCACCGCGATCGCGGGGCGGTCGGGCGGCGCGCTCGGCGCGCCGCCGGTGGGGAACGACAAGGCCGACTCGCGACGGGTCACCCGCGCGGGCGGAGATGGGGGGCAGGAGAAATGACACGATGCCGACTCTGCGGTTCGGCGGCGCTGGCGAGCGTCGTCGACCTGGGGGCGACACCGCCGTGCGAGAGCTTCCTCGCCGCGGACCGGCTTGACCTGCCGGAGCCCGCGTACCCGCTGCATCTGCGGGTCTGCACCGACTGCTGGCTGGCGCAGATCCCGCCGCTGATCACGCCCGAGGAGACGTTCAAGGAGTACGCGTACTTCTCCTCGTTCTCGACCTCCTGGGTGGAGCACGCGCGGGTGTTCGTCGCCGACGCCGTCGAGCGGGCGGGCCTCGGCCCGGACGCCTTCGTGGTGGAGGTGGCGAGCAATGACGGTTATCTGCTGAAGCACGTGGTGGACCGCGGGATCCGCTGCCTGGGCATCGAGCCGTCGGTGAACGTCGGTGCCGCGGCGCGGGACGCGGGGGTGCCGACGCTCACGGAGTTCCTGTCCCCGGAGACCGGTGCGGCGGTCCGTGCCGAGCACGGCCCGGCGGACCTGGTCGTGGCCAACAACGTGTACGCGCACATCCCCGACGTCGTGGGGTTCACCGAGGGGCTGCGCGCCCTGGTCGCCGACGACGGCTGGGTCTCGATCGAGGTGCAGCACCTGCTGACCCTGATCGAGGAGAACCAGTACGACACGATCTACCACGAGCACTTCCAGTACTACACGGTCGCGTCCGCGATCCGGGCGCTCGCGAGCGGCGGGCTCACCCTGGTGGACGTCGAGCTGCTGCCCACGCACGGCGGCTCCATCCGGCTGTGGGCGCGGCCGTCCGAGGCGGCCGGCGAGCCGACGGCCCGGGTGGCCGAGGTGCTCGACCGGGAGAAGGCCGCGGGGCTCCAGGAGCTCTCCGGGTACGCCGAGTTCTCCGCCCGGGTGGCCAAGGTGCGCCGGGACCTGCTGCGTTTCCTCATCGACGCGGCGGAGCGCGGCGAGACGGTCGTCGGGTACGGCGCCCCGGGCAAGGGCAACACCCTGCTCAACCACTGCGGGATCCGGCCCGACCTGCTCGCGTACACGGTCGACCGCAACCCGTACAAGCACGGGAAGTTCACTCCGGGCACCCGCATCCCGATCCTGGCGCCCGAGCAGATCGCCGCCGACCGGCCGGACTACGTGCTCGTCCTCCCGTGGAACCTGCGGGCCGAGCTGGTCGAGCAGTTGTCCTTCGTGCACGAGTGGGGCGGCCGCCTTGTCTTCCCCATCCCGGAACTGAGCGTGGTCGAGGTGGAGCGATGAAGGTCGTACTGTTCTGCGGCGGTTACGGAATGCGGATGCGGAGCGGCGCCGCCGACGACGTGCCCAAGCCGATGGCGATGGTCGGTCCGCGGCCGCTGATCTGGCACGTCATGCGCTACTACGCGCACTACGGGCACAAGGAGTTCATCCTGTGCCTCGGGTACGGCGCGCACCACATCAAGGACTTCTTCCTCAACTACGAGGAGACGACGTCCAACGACTTCGTGCTGCGCGGCGGACGGACCGAGCTGCTGTCCACCGACATAGCCGACTGGACGATCACGTTCGCGCAGACCGGCATCGAGTCGCCGATCGGGGAGCGGCTGCGCCGGGTCCGGCACCATCTGGACGGCGACGAGATGTTCCTCGCCAACTACGCCGACGTGCTCACCGACGCCCCGCTGCCGGAGATGATCGAGCGCTTCTCCCGGCGGGACGCGGGCGCGTCGATGACGGTGGTGCCGCCGCAGTCCTCGTTCCACTGCGTGGACCTGGCCGAGGACGGTCTGGTGGGGGGCATCACCGCGGTGAGCGACATGCCGCTGTGGGAGAACGGCGGCTACTTCGTGCTCCGCCAGGAGGTCTTCGACCACATACCCGAGGGCGGGGACCTGGTCGCGGACGGTTGCGCCGGTCTGGCCAAGGAGGGCCGGCTCGTGGCGTACCAGCACCGCGGCTTCTGGAAGCCGACCGACACCGTGAAGGAGCGGGCCGCGCTCGACGAGGCCTACGCCCGCGGCGAGCGCCCGTGGGCCGTGTGGGAACAGGACGCCGCGGGGGTGAGGGCGTGATCCGGCTCGGTTCCGGTCGCCTGGACCGGATCGTCGCGGTGGGGGCGCACTGCGACGACATCGCCATCGGCGCCGGCGGCACCCTCCTGACCCTGTGTCACGCGCGGCCCGGCATCCGGGTCGACGCGCTGGTGCTCTCCGGCGGTGGGAGCGAGCGCGAGGACGAGGAGCGGGCCGCGCTCGCCGCGTTCTGCCCGGGCGCCGACCTGCGGCTCACCGTGCTGAAGCTGCCGGACGGCCGGCTGCCGGCGCACTGGGAGGAGGCCAAGGCCGCCGTCGAGGAGCTGCGCGAGCGGACCGACCCGGATCTGGTCCTGGCCCCGCGCACCGAGGACGCGCACCAGGACCACCGCGGCCTCGCGCAGCTGCTGCCCACCGCGTTCCGCGACCATCTCGTGCTCGGCTACGAGATCGTCAAGTGGGACGGCGATCTCGGCCGTCCGACGGCGTACCAGCCGCTGACGCCGGAGGTCGCCGAGGAGAAGGTCCGGCTGTTGCAGGAGCACTACGCCTCCCAGCGGCACCGGCCCTGGTACGACCGGGAGGCCTTCCTCGGCCTCGCGCGCATCCGCGGCATCGAATGCCACGCGCGCTACGCCGAGGCGTTCGCCGTCACCAAACTCACGCTGGATCTCGGCACTTTCACCCTGGGGGAATGAACCTTGCGCGTACTGCTGACCGGACACCAGGGCTACCTGGGCACCGTGATGGCCCCGGTCCTCGCGGCCGCCGGACACGAGGTCGTCGGCCTCGACTCCGGCCTGTTCGCCGACTCCGTCCTCGGCCCGCTGCCCGCGGACCCGTCCGGGCACCGGGTGGACCTGCGCGACGTCACGGCCGAGCACGTGGCCGGGGTGGACGCCGTGATCCACCTGGCCGCGCTCTCCAACGACCCGCTGGGCTCGCTGGCGCCGGAGCTCACCTACGACATCAACCACCACGCGTCCGTCCACCTGGCCCGGCTGGCCCGCGACGCCGGGGTGCGGCGCTTCCTGTACGCGTCGACCTGCTCGGTCTACGGGGCCGCCGGCGGCGACGAGCTGGTGACCGAGGACGCCCCGCTGCGCCCGGTCACTCCGTACGCGGAGTCCAAGGTGCGGGTGGAGGACGACCTGCACGCGCTGGCCGACGGCGACTTCACCCCGGTGTACATGCGCAACGCCACCGCCTTCGGCTACTCCCCCAGGCTGCGCGCCGACATCGTGCTGAACAACCTGGTGGGCCACGCCCTGCTGTCCGGCGAGGTCCTCGTCCTCTCCGACGGCACCCCCTGGCGTCCGCTCGTGCACGCCGCGGACATCGCGAAGGCGTTCACGGCCGCGCTGACGGCGCCGCGCGAGGCCGTGCACGACCGGGCGTTCAACATCGGCAGCGAGACCAACAACGTCACGGTCGCGGAGATCGCCGAGCAGGTCGCCGAGGCGGTGGACGGCGCGAAGGTGCGGATCACCGGGGAGAACGGCGCCGACCCGCGCTCGTACCGGGTGGACTTCGCCCGCTTCCGCGCCGCGATCCCCGGCTTCGACTGCGAGTGGACGGTGCGGCGGGGCGCGCTCGAACTCGCCGAGGCGTACCGCGAGCACGGTCTGACCCGGGAGGCCTTCGAGCAGCGGTTCACCCGTCTCGCCGTGCTGCGCGCGGCGTCCGACGCGGGCACCGTCGACGAGACCCTGCGGTGGCGCCGGTGACCGCGCCCGGTGAGCAGATGTACGAGCTGGTGGAGCGGCTCTACCCGCTCTGCCGGTCCATCACCGGCGACGGTGTGCGCGCCACCCTGGACATCGTCGGCGAGTACATCCCGCTCCAGGTGCACGAGGTGCCGACCGGGACGCAGGTGCTCGACTGGACGGTGCCGCAGGAGTGGAACATCCGGGACGCGTACGTCGCGGACTCCACGGGCCGGCGGGTCGTCGACTTCGCCGCGTCCAGCCTGCACGTGCTCGGCTACAGCGTGCCGGTGTCGGCGACCATGCCGCTGTCCGAGCTGCGGGACCACCTGCACACGCTGCCGGACCAGCCGGATCTCGTGCCGTACCGCACCAGCTACTACCAGCCGGCCTGGGGGTTCTGCCTGGCCCAGAACACCCTGGACGCACTGCCGGACGGCGACTACGAGGTGCGGATCGACTCCACCCTGGAGGACGGGCACCTCACCTACGCCGAGCACGTGGTCCCGGGGCAGGTCCCGGACGAGGTGATCGTCTCCTGCCACGTCTGCCACCCGTCGCTGGCCAACGACAACCTGGCCGGCGTCGCGGTGGCGACGTTCCTGGCCCGGGAGCTGGCGGAGCGGAAGCCGTACTACACGTACCGGTTCCTGTTCGCGCCCGGCACCATCGGGGCGATCACCTGGCTGGCCCGCAACAGGGAGCGGATCCTTGGGGTATCCCCTGCTCGAGCGGAGCCGAGAGCTCGGGGAAGTGTGAAGCACGGGCTCGTGCTGGCCTGCGCGGGCGACTCGGGCCAGGTGACGTACAAGCGGAGCAGGCGCGGTGACGCGGAGATCGACCGGGTGATGGGGTACGTCCTGGCCGCCTCCGAACGCCCGCACCAGGTCAAGGAGTTCACTCCGTACGGCTACGACGAGCGGCAGTTCTGCTCGCCCGGCTTCGACCTCGGCGTGGGCTCGCTGTGCCGGACCCCGTACGCCGGCTATCCCGAGTACCACACCTCGGCGGACAACCTGGACTTCGTCTCCCCCGAGGCGATGACGGACACCCTCGCCGTCTGCCGCGAGGCGTTCGACGTCCTGGACCGCAACCGGCGGTACGTCAACCTCAGCCCGTACGGCGAACCACAGCTGGGACGGCGGGGGTTGTACGAGTCGCTCGGCGGCCGCAGCGACGCGAAGGAGGCCCAGATGGCCATGCTCTGGGTGCTCAGCCTCTCCGACGGCGAGCACAGTCTGCTCGATGTCGCCGAGCGGTCCGGGCTGCCGTTCGACACCGTCGCCGTCGCCGCCGACGCCCTGGGCGCCGCCGGGCTGATCAAGGAATGACGCCGATGACCACCGAGGAGGAGGAGAAGCCGGCGGCGCGGCGGACCGGCAGGCGGGCGCTCGTCGGCCGGCTGTCCTGGGGCCTCGCCGACCAGGCGGCCTCCAGCATGTCCAACTTCGCGGTGGGCATCTACGTGGCCCGCTCCCTCGGGGTGACCGCGTTCGGTGTGTTCAGCCTGGCCTGGGTGACGTACGGCGTGGTCCTGAACGTCTCCCGCGGGGTGGCCACCGACCCGCTGGTGGTGCGGTTCAGCGGGGTGCCGACCGCGCCCTGGCGCACCGCGGTGGCCCGGTCGTCGGGCGCCGCGCTCGGCGTCGGGGCCGCCGTCGGCGTGGGGTGTCTGCTCGTCGGCCTGGCCCTCGGCGGCAGCGTGGGGCCCGCGTTCGTCGCCCTGGGCGTGGTCCTGCCGGGGCTGCTGCTCCAGGACGCCTGGCGGTTCGCCTTCTTCGCCGCCGGCGCCGGGAAGAAGGCGTTCGTCAACGACCTGGTGTGGGGCGTCGCGCTCGTCCCGGCCATGGTGGTGGCGCACCACGTGGGCAGTGTGGCCGCCTTCATGCTCGCCTGGGGCGCGTCCGCCGCGGTGGCCGCGGCGTACGGCCTGGTCCAGTCCGGGATCCGGCCCCGGCCGGGCGAGGCGCTCGGGTGGCTGCGCGAGCAGCGCGATCTCGGCTCCCGGTACCTCGTCGAGAACGTCAGCCTCAGCGGCGCGGGCCAGCTGCGGGCGTACGGACTCGGCGCGATCGCCGGGCTCGGCGCGGTGGGCGCGGTCCGCGGCGCCGAACTCCTGCTCGGCCCGTTCCTCGCCCTCCTGATGGGCCTGTCCCTGGTCACCGTCGCGGAGGCGGCGCGGGTCCTCAAGCAGGCCCCGCACCGGCTCGGCACCTTCTGTCTCGTCCTCGGCGGCGGGCAGGCCGCCGCCGCGGTGCTCTGGGGCGCGGCGCTGCACGTCGTACCGGAGGGCATCGGCGAGTTCGTGCTCGGCGACGTCTGGCCCTCCGCCGCGAAGCTCATCATCCCGGTCACCCTCGGCCTCGCGGGCGCCGGCCTCGGCACCGGCGCGGCGGCCGGGCTGCGCGCGCTCGGCGCGGCCCGGCGCAGCCTGCGCGCCCAGTTGTTCGCCTCCGTCTGCTACGCGGGCGGCGGCCTCGGCGGAGCGGCCGCGGCCGGCGCGGCCGGCTCGGCCTGGGGCGTCGCCGCCGCGACGCTGGGCAGCTCGACCGTGTGGTGGCTGCAACTGCGGTCCGCCCTGCGCGAGCACCACCGCAACTCCCTTCCCGAAGTGAGGACCTCATGACCGCCCGACCCAGGCTGACCATCGGCCTGCCCGTCTACAACGGCGAGGAGTACCTCGCCGAATCGCTCGACGCCCTGCTCGGTCAGACCTACGAGGACTTCGAGCTGGTCATCTCCGACAACGCCTCGACCGACGGGACGCAGGAGATCAGCCGCGCGTACACGGCGAAGGACTCACGCGTCCGGTACGTCCGGCTGCCCCGGAACGTCGGTGCCACGCCGAACCACAACCGGGTGTTCGCCGAGTGCCGCACCGAGCTGTTCAAGTGGGCCTCGCACGACGACCTGTACGCCCGGGACCTGCTCCGCCGCTGTGTGGAGGCCCTCGACGAGCACCCCGACGTGATCCTCGCCCACGCCGACCAGGCCGTCATCGACGAGGACGGCCGGGTGAAGGTCCCGTACGAGTACGGGCTCGCGACCGCCTCGCCGCACGCGCCGGTGCGCTTCCGCAGCATGCTGTTCGAGCCCGGCGGCGACGACTTCTACGGGGTGATACGGACCGATGTGCTGCGCCGGGTGAAGCCGCTCGACAGCTACCACCACGCGGACCGCACGTTCGTCTGCGAGATCGGGCTGCACGGGCGCTTCCACCAGGTGCCGGAGCTCCTCTACTTCCGCCGCGACCATCCCACCCGCGCCGAGCGGGCCAACCCGTCCAAGCGTTCCCGGTGCGTCAACCTGGACCCGCGGCGGGCCGGGGCGCTGCACCCGACGCCCCGGCTGCTCGCCGAGTACGTCTGGGGTTTCATCGACGCGATCCGGCGGGCGCCGCTGTCCGCCGCCGACCGGCGCGCCTGCTACCGCCACCTGGTGGAGTGGGCGACCAGCCGGGCCAGGCCCAGCGCCGGCGAGCGGGTCGAGGACCGCGCCCCGGTCGACCCGGCCCGGCTCACCCTCTCCGTCGACGACCTGGTCGCCGGCCGCGAGGGCGGGCGGGCATGACCTCCCGGAACCGGATTCCGATACGGGTCGGGGTGTTCGGACTGCTCGGCTCCGGAAACCTCGGCAACGACGGGTCGCTCGAAGCGATCCTCGGCTACCTGCGCGCCGAGCACCCCGAGGCGGTCGTGGACGCGCTGTGCGGCGGGCCCGAGGTCGTCTCGGCCCGCTTCGGGATCCCCGCGACACGGCTGAACTGGTACCGCGGGGAGTACCGGACGGCCTCGCGTGCGGGCTCGATCGCTTCGAAGGCCGCGGGCAAGTTCGTCGACGTCTTCCGCACCGCCGCCTGGGTGCGCCGGCACGACGTGGTGATCGTGCCGGGCATGGGCGTACTGGAGGCCACGCTGCCGCTGCGGCCGTGGGGCTTCCCGTACGCGCTGTTCCTGCTCTGCGCGTCCGGCCGGCTGTTCGGGACCCGGGTCGCGCTGGTCAGCGTCGGCGCCGCCGCGATCCGCAACCGGCCGACCCGGGTCCTGGTGCGCTGGTCGGCCCGGTTCGCCACGTACCGCTCGTACCGGGACACCCAGGCCCGCGACGCCATCCGGGCGATGGGCGTGGACACCGCGCGCGACGAGGTCTACCCCGACCTCGCCTTCTCCCTTCCGGCCGTGCCGTCCTCCGGGCTCCCGGCGTCGCCGGGCCCGGTCTGCGTCGGCGTCATGGCCTTCCACGGCGGGAACGACGACCGCGACCTGGCGGAGGAGATCCACCGGCGGTACCTCGACGGGACGATCCGCTTCGTCCGCGCGCTCGTCGAGGACGGCAGGCCGGTCCGGCTGCTCACCGGCGACGCGGTCGACGCGCCGGTGGTCGACGCGATCCTCGACGCGGTGGACTCGCCGCTGGTCACCGCCGCCGAGGCGTCCTCGCTTGCCGACCTGATGAAGGAGCTGGCGGCCGCCGACAGTGCGGTGGCGATCCGGTACCACAACCTGATCTGCGCGCTGAAGGCCGGCACTCCGGTGCTCGCGGTCACCTATGCGGCGAAGAGCGAGGCGCTCATGGACGGGATGGGCCTCGGCGCGTACTGCCATCCGGCGCGCGAGGTCGACGCCGACCGGCTGCTCGACCAGTTCCGCGCGCTGGAGGAGCGTTCGGCCGAACTGCGCCGGATCCTCGCCGAGCGGAACGAGGACGCCGTCCTGCGCCTGAGACACCAGTTCACCGCCCTGACCGCGGCTCTGTTCCCGACGACCGACGACCGCCCCACCCACCCCCACGCTCACGCTCACGCTCGGCAGGAGACTCCATGAAGGCCACCCAAGTCCCGGCGATCGCAGGGGCGTTCCTGTTCGAGCCGACGCCGCACGCCGACGAGCGCGGCTTCTTCTGCCGCACCTTCGACGCCGACGTGGTCCGCTCGGTGGGCCTCGACCCGAACGCCTTCCTCCAGGACAGCGTGTCCCGCTCGGTCCGGGGCGTGCTGCGCGGTCTGCACCTGCGCTCGGGCGCGGGCGAGGCCAAGCTGGTGCGCTGCTCGTACGGGAGGATCTTCGACGTCGTCGTCGACCTGCGGGCGGACTCGCCGACCTACCGCAACGTGGCCACCTTCGAGCTGTCCGGCGAGACGCAGGCGACCCTGTACATCCCGGCGGGGTGCGCGCACGGCTTCCAGGCCCTGACCGAGACCGCCGACACCTCGTACCGGATCGACCGTCCGCACGATCCGGCCGAGGACGTGACCATCGCCTTCGACGACCCGGAGCTCGCCGTCCCCTGGCCCCTGCCCGTCACCTCGATGTCCCTGCGGGACCGGGAGGCGCCGCGCCTCGCCGAGGCCCTGAAGCACGCGGAGAAGTGAGGCCGGCATGGACACCGAGGAGTTCCTCCTGCCGCGGTCGCGGACGGCGAACGAGCGGCTGCACGCCCTGATCCCCGGCGGCGCGCACACCTACGCCAAGGGCGACGACCAGTACCCGGAGCACCTGGCCCCGGTCATCAGCCACGGCCGCGGTGCCCATGTGTGGGACGTCGACGGCAACCGCTACATCGAGTACGGCTCCGGGCTGCGGTCGGTCAGCCTCGGCCACGCCCATCCGCGCGTCGTCGAGGCGGTGCGGCGGGAGATCGACCGGGGCAGCAACTTCGTCCGGCCGTCGATCCTGGAGGTCGAGGCGGCGGAGCGGTTCCTGGCGACGGTGCCGACGGCCGAGATGGTGAAGTTCGCGAAGAACGGCTCCGACGTCACCACCGCCGCGGTACGGCTCGCCCGCGCCGTCACGGGACGCCCGCGGGTGGCCATCTGCGGCGACCACCCCTTCTTCTCCGTCGACGACTGGTTCATCGGCACCACGCCGATGTCCGCCGGCATACCGGTGGCGACCAACGAGCTCACCGTCTCGTTCCCGTACGGGGATCTGGCGGCCACGGAGGAGCTGCTGACCCGGTATCAGGGCGAGGTCGCCTGCCTGATCCTCGAACCGGCCGGGCACACCGAGCCGCCGCCCGGCTATCTGGCGGGCCTGCGCGAGCTGGCCGACCGGCACGGCTGCGTCCTGGTCTTCGACGAGATGATCACCGGACTGCGCTGGTCCGAGGCGGGCGCCCAGGGCCTGTACGGCGTCGTCCCCGACCTCTCCACATTCGGCAAGGCGCTGGGCAACGGGTTCGCGGTGTCCGCGCTCGCCGGACGCCGTGAGCTGATGGAGCGGGGCGGGCTGCGCCACTCCGACGACCGGGTGTTCCTGCTGTCCACCACCCACGGCGCCGAGACCCACTCGCTCGCCGCCGCGATGGCGGTCCTCGAGACCTACGTCGAGGAGGGCATCACCGCGCGGCTGCACGCCCTCGGCGAGCGCCTGGCCGCCGGTGTCCGCGAGGCGGCGGCCGGCATGGGCGTCGGGGACCACGTGGTCGTACGGGGCCGGGCCAGCAATCTGGTCTTCGGCACCCTCGACGAGGAGCTGCGGCCGTCGCAGGAGTACCGCACCCTGTTCCTGCGCCGGCTCCTCGCGGGCGGGGTGCTCGCCCCTTCGTTCGTGGTGAGCAGCGCGCTGGACGAGGCCGACATCGACCGCACGGTCGACGTGGTGGCGGAGGCGTGCGCGGTGTACCGGAAGGCGCTGGACGCCGGGGATCCGAATCCCTGGCTGGCCGGGCGGCCGGTGAAGCCGGTGTTCCGGCGCCTGGCCTGACGGGACGTCGGCGGCATGTCGCCAGGGGGCGGTGCGGGTGACGTGACATCGGCGGCGTGTCCTCAGGGGCGGTGCGGGTGACGTGACGTCAGCCGGGCCGCCCCGGGGCGCCGTCGGCGGTCCTGTCGATCAGCCAGGCCGTCACCGGCACCACCACGAGGGCGGTGCACAGGCCGCCCACGGTGTCGGTCGGGTAGTGCGCGCGCGTCACCACCTGCGCCCAGCCCATGGCGGCGCCGGCGACGAGCGTCGTGGCGAGCACGAGCAGGGTGCCGGCCGTCCTGCCGAGGCCGAGGCGGCCCGTGGCGAGGAGCGCCACCACGAGGGCGAGCGCGGTGAGGAAGGCGGTGTGCCCGCTCGGGAAGGACAGGTTGTCGCCGTTGATGGTGCGCCCCACCAGGGACTTGAGCACCTTCGTCGCCGCCACGCTCAGACCGGAGCCGACGACGACGAGCACCGCCGTGCGGGGCCACCGGAGCAGCAGACAGGCCGTCACGACGGTCACGATCGAAAGGACCGCTCCGGCGGGTTCGCCGAGGAAGTCGAGGGCCTCGGCGGCGTACCACCAGGGCGGCCGCACATCCTCCAGCACCGGCTGGATCCATACGTCCACCGTGGCGGGATGGGTGTGGCCGGCGTACCGGATGCCCAGCACGAGGAGCGCCAGGGCGGCGAGGCCCGCGATCGGCCCGAGCGCTGCGGGTGCCGAACTGCCCGTCACGGGCCCGCCGCGCCCGCTCGGTGTGTGGTGGTGCCCCTTGTTGTCCGGCGATTCCACGCGAGCCCCCCGTCGTGTCCGACCTCTTCGTCACCCTAACGAACGAGCGCGGCGGGGTTCGCCGCGACCGCCCGAGGAGCGGCGAAATCCGGCCATCCCGGAGATAATCCTCTTTAGGGGGACTTTGACATTATCTTCACCTACGGGGTACATTTACGCCGTACGTATCCGCTATAGACATGGCTGGCGGTTCGGCCGGTTTATAGCTCTTGCCGGACATGAGTATGAGGTCGGCCTTCTCGGCCGTAACCCTCACCATCGCCGGTCGACGCCGGCGACTGATGCCGCAGCAGGACGGACGACCCTCGCACGGGGCGCCCGGTAGGCCGTCCGCCCGGCGCGCGGTCCGCCGCTCCCGCCAGGCCCTGGAGAAGGTCCCGGGGGCGAGGCCGGTGGAGCGCGCAGTCGCTCTGGAAGGCAGGACCCTGCCGTGGTCCACAAGATCCTTTCTCTCAGTCTTACGTTCCGGAACCTGATCCTCGGTGTGGCCGCGGCCGTGATGGCCCTGGGCTTCATCCAGCTCCCACGGGGGGCGTCGGCAGACGTCTTCCCGGAGTTCGGACCGACGCAGGTGCAGATCCAGACCGAGGCGCCGGGCCTGTCGGCGGCCGAGGTGGAGCAGCTCATCACCGTCCCGATGGAACAGGACCTGCTGAACGGCGTGGCGTGGCTCGACACGATCACGTCCGAGTCGGCCCCCGGTCTGTCCTCCGTCGACCTGGTCTTCGAGCCGGGCACGAACGAGCAGAAGGCCCGGCAGGCCGTCCAGGAACGCCTGATCCAGGTGGGGGGTCTGCCCCAGGTCGGCAAGCCGCCGGTCATGATCCAGCCGCTGTCGTCGACGAGCCGGGTGATGATGGTCGGGCTCACCTCGAAGGACGTCTCCCGCATCGACATGTCCGTCCTCGCGCGGTGGAGCATCAAGCCGCGTCTGCTGGGCATCCCGGGCGTGGCGAACGTGGTCATCTGGGGTGAGCGGGACCGGCAGTTGCAGGTCCAGGTCGACCCGGACCAGCTGCGCGGCCAGGGCGTCTCGCTGGACCAGGTGGTCCGCACGACGGGCAACGCGCTGTGGGTGTCGCCGCTGACCTTCGTGGAGGCCTCGACCCCGGGCACCGGCGGATTCATCGACACCCCGAGCCAGCGCCTCTCGATCCAGCACGTGCTGCCCATCACCAAGGCGCAGGACCTGGCTTCCGTGGCCGTCGAGGACACCGACGCCAAGAAGCTGCTCATCGGTGACGTGGCCACCGTGGTGGAGGACCACCAGCCCCTCATCGGCGACGTGACGCTGAGCGGCGGCCCCGGGATCATGCTGGTGATCGAGAAGTTCCCCGGCGCCGACACCCGTGAGGTCACCCACGCCGTCGAGGACGCGATGACGGCACTCCAGCCCGGACTGTCCGGCATCACCGTCGACACGCATGTGTACCGGCCGGCGTCCTTCGTCGACACGGCGCTCGACAACGTGGGTGTGTGGGCGCTCATCGCCGTGCCCGCCGTCTCGGTGCTGCTCGGCCTGTACTTCCTGTCCTGGCGTGTCGCCCTGATCAGCCTCGTCTCGATCACGATGGCGGAGATGGCCGCCCTGTGGGTGCTCTATCTGCGCGGCTCGCCCTTCAACATGATGGTCCTGGCCGGTCTGACGATCGCTCTCGGTGCCGTCATCGACGACATCGTGATCGGATTCGACCGCATCCAGAGGCAGTTCCGGCGCGAAGGCCGGAGATCCGGCGAGCACCGTTCGGTGTCCGATGTCGTGGTCGACGCCACGGCGGCGGTGCGGCGGCCTGCCTTCTTCGCCACGCTGATCCTGCTGCTCGCCGTGGTGCCCATCGTGTTCCTGAACGGGGTGGGCGGAGCGTTCGCCCGGCCGCTGGCCCTGTCCTACGTGCTGGCGGTGGCCGCCTCCACCGTCGTCGCCCTGACCCTCACGCCCGTGCTCGCCGCCACACTGCTCGCGCGCACCAGGCTCGGACACCGCCGCAACCCGGTACTCGGGTGGCTCCACCGCGGCTTCGACCGTGTCGGCCCGAAGACCCTGCTCCGGCCCGGCCGGGCGCTGATCGCGGCCGCCGTGCTCGCCGGCGCGGCCTTCGCGGTGTGGCCGCAGCTCGACGGCGCGTCGCCCATCCCGGCCCTGCAGCAGCGTGCGCTGCTGATCCGCGTGGAGGCGCCGCCCGGTACCTCGCTGCCCGAGATGAACCGGCTCGGCCAGGCGGCCACCGACGAACTGCGTGCCGTGCCGGGCGTCGAGAGCGTCGGAGCCCATGTGGGCCGTGCCAGGGAGTCCGACCAGGTCGCCAACGTCAACTCCGGTGAGTTCTGGGTCAACATCAAGAGCTCGGCCGACTACGGCAAGACCGTCGCCGCGGTCCACCGCATCATGAACGGCCGGGCCGGCCTCGACAGCGAAGTGATGACCTACCCGCAGGCGCGGCTCGACGAGGTCCGGGCCGCGAACGGCGACGGCGCGCCGGTCGTCGTACGCGTCTACGGCAATGACCTGACGGTCCTGCGGCAGCAGGCCGAGCAGGTGAGCAAGGCCCTCGGGCAGGTCCCCGGGGTCGTCCGGCCGACGATCCCGAACGTGGTCGAGGAGCCGACCCTCGAGGTCAAGGTCGACCTCGCGGCGGCCCAGAGCCACGGGATCAAGCCCGGTGACGTCCGCCGTACGGCCGCCACCTACTTCTCCGGCCTGCCGGTCGGCAGCCTCTACGAGGAGCAGAAGGTCTTCGACGTCGTGGTGTGGGGTTCGCCCACGACCCGATCCGCTCCCCAGCAGGTCCAGGACCTTCTGATCGACACGCCGAACGGCAGCCATGTGCGCCTCGGTGACGTCGCCACCGTCCGCGTCACCCCGTACCCGACGGTCATCGAGCACGACGCCACCTCGCGCAGCATCGACGTCGTCGCCGACGTCAGCGGGCGTGATCTGAACTCCGTGCTCGACGACGTCAGGAACCGCGTCCAGGCGATGCCGATGCCGTACGAGTACCACGCCGAGGTGCAGAGCGACCCCGCGCACCAGCAGAGCCAGGACCTGCGCATCGCCGGACTCGTGGGCGCCGCGCTGCTCGGCACCTACCTGCTCCTGCAGGCGGCCTTCGGCAGCTGGCGTGCGGCGACGCTCGTCCTGCTCGCACTGCCGCTGGCCGGCGTGGGCGGTGTGCTGACCGCGTTCGCCGTCGACGGCATCATGTCGATCGGCGCGCTCGGCGGCCTGCTGCTCGTGCTGGGCATCGCCGTGCGCAACCTGGTGCTGCTCATCCGCGGGTACCAGGAGACCGAACCGCGCGCGGACGGCACCGTCGACCCGCAGCGCATCGTCGACGCCACCCGAGACCGGGTCGGCCCGGTCCTGCTGACCGCCCTGGCCACGGCCGTCGCGGTGCTGCCCGCCGTCTTCCTCGGCACGGTCGAGGGCATGGAGGTGCTGCACCCGCTGGCTGTCGTCGTGCTCGGCGGACTCGTCACCTCGACCCTCGTCACGCTGTTCATCGTGCCCGCCCTCTACATCCGCTTCTACCCCGCCCCCGGCGGCGTCAGGCGGCGTTCCACCGGCCCGGAGCCGGTTCCGGCGACGGCCGGCCGAGCCCCGAACGCGGAAGCCGCGGACGACGGCAGGACGGAACGGCGCGCGGCGCCCTCCGGCGGGTTCCGCCGGCGTCTCACCCGGCGCCGGTGGGCCGCGGGCCTGTCGGCCGCGGGGCTGCTGATCGCCGGCGGAGCGGGCCTGTCGGCCTGCGGCGACTCGGGCAGCGGCTCGGCCTCGGCCGCCGTACACACGGACCAGCCGCCCGCCCAGATCGAAGACGTCCAGGAAGGGAAGATCCCCCGCCTGACGCTGGCCGAGGACACGGTCGCGCGGATCCACCTCACGACGGAGCCGCTGCGGCACGCGCCGCTGGACGGCTCCGGACCGCCTCGGACGCTCATCCCGCTGAAGGCGGTGGTCTACGACCCGGAAGGCAAGACCTTCGCCTTCACCAACCCGAAGCCCTTCGTGTACCTCCGGACCCCCGTCGAACTGGGGGAGTTCGGTAAGGACTACGCGGTCGTGAAGTCCGGCCTCGCGACAGGCACCCACGTGGTGACGGTCGGGGCAGCCGAACTGCTGGGCATCGAGTACGAGACGGACGGCGAGCACTGATGGCTGAGGAACGCCGTACCCTGATGCGCTGGATCGTCGGATTCAGCCTGCGCTTCCGCTACCTCGTGGTCGCCGCGGCCGCGGTGATGATGGTCGTGGGCATCACGTCGCTGCCCCAGCAGCGGGTGGACGTCTTCCCCGAGTTCGCGCCACCACGGGTCGAGATCCAGACGGCCTGCCTCGGCCTGTCCACGGCCGACGTGGAGTCCCTGGTCACCGTTCCGCTCGAACAGTCCCTCAACGGGCTCGACGGGCTCGACGACCTGCGCTCCAAGTCCGTCTCGCAGCTCTCGTCGGTCCAGCTGATCTTCCACGAGGGAACCGACCTCTTCAAGGCACGGCAGGAGGTCCAGGAACGGGTGCAGCAGGTGTCACCCAGCCTGCCGACCTGGGCGGCCCCTCCGGTGATCATGCCGCCCGTCTCGGCGACCAGCCGTGTCATGAAGATCGGGATGTCGTCGGAGGACCACTCCGACAAGGCCCTGATGTCCATGTCCATGACGGCGTACTGGGAGGTCAGGGCCCGCCTGCTGCGGGTGCCCGGCGTCGCCAACGTGAGCATCTTCGGCGAGCGGCTGCAGATGATGACCGTCCAGGTGGACCCGGTCAAGATGCAGGCCCACAAGGTCAATCTCGACCACGTCATGGAGGCCACCGGCGAGTCGGTGGACTCGGGTCTGCTCAAGTTCACCACGGGTTCCGTCATCGGCACCGGCGGCTGGATCGAGACCCCCACGCAGCGCCTCGGCATCCGGCACGTCCTGCCGATCGTGACGCCCACCGACCTCTCCCAGGTGCCGGTGCGCACCGAGGACAACCGCACCGTCCGGCTCGGCGACGTGGCCCTGGTGAAGGAGGACCACCAGCCGCTCATCGGCGACGGCGTCGTCGGCGGCGACCCCGGTCTGCTGCTGATCGTCGAGAAGCTGCCCTGGGGCGACACACCGGAGATCACCAAGAACGTGCAGGAGGCGATCGCCTCCCTCGAACCCGGCCTGCCCGGCATCACGTTCGACACGACCATCTTCCAGCAGCAGGACTTCATCCACACCGCGATCGACAACCTGACCCAGGCCCTGGTGATCGGGTTCCTGATGGTCGTCGTCGTCCTCGCGGCCTTCCTCTACGAGTGGCGCGTCGCGCTGATCAGCCTGCTGACGATCCCGCTGTCCCTCATGGCGGCCGTGCTGGTCCTCTACTGGCGCGGGGACACCATCAACACGATGGCCCTCGCCGGACTCGTGATCGCCCTGGGCGCCGTCGTCGACGACGCGATCATCGACGTCGAGAACATCCTCAGACGACTGCGCGAGCACCGGAAAGCCGGCGGTGAGACATCGGTGGCGAGGGTCATCCTGAACGCCTCGCTGGAGGTCCGGAGCCCGATCGTCTACGCGACGGTGATCATCGTCGTGGCCACGGTGCCGGTGTTCCTGCTCCAGGGACTGGCGGGCGCGTTCTTCCGCCCCCTCGCCGTCTCCTACACCCTGGCCATCCTCGCCTCCATGGTCGTGGCCCTGACGGTGACCCCCGCCCTGTGCCTGATCATGCTGGCCAAGGCCAAGGTCGAACGCCGGCAGTCCCCCCTGCTCCGCTGGCTGCAGACCGGCTACACAAGGGGACTCCGGCGCATCATCAAGCAGCCCGTCTACGCCTACATGGTGTCCGGCGTGCTCGTGGTCGTCGCGGCCCTCCTGGTGCCACAACTCACCCAGTCCCTGATGCCCTCCTTCAAGGAGCGGGACTTCCTGATGCACTTCATCACCACGCCCGGCACGTCCGTACAGGAACAGCAGCGCATGACCTTCCAGCTGAGCCGTGAAGTGCGGGCCATCCCCGGAGTGCGCAACGTCTTCGGGGCCCACACCGGACAGGCCTTCCTGGGCGACGAGGTGGTGGGGGTCAACTTCGGCGAGGGCTGGATCAGCATCGATCCCAAGGCCGACTACGACAAGACCCTCAAGGAGATCAAGAAGACCGTGACGCGCTACGCCGGCGTGGAACACGACGTCCAGACGTACCTCAACGAGCGCGTCGACGAGGTGCTCACCGGCTCCAAGTCGCCGATCGTCGTCCGTCTCTTCGGCCAGGACCAGAAGGTCCTGCGCGAGAAGGGCCTGGAACTCCAGGAGAAGATCGGCAAGATCGCCGGCACCGAGGACGTTCACACCGACCTGCAGCTCGACATCCCGCAGGTCCAGGTGACGGTCGACGTCGCCAAGGCGGCGAAGTACGAGCTGAAGCCCGGTGACGTGCGCCGCGCCGCGTCCACCCTCGTGGCCGGGGAGGAGGTCGGAGACATCTTCCGCGGCGGCAGGGCCTACGACACGGTGGTGTGGAGCACCCCCGAGACACGCAGCGACGTGACGGCCATCAGCCGGCTCCCGATCGACACGCCCTCCGGCACCACGGTGCGACTCGGCGACGTCGCCGACGTCAGCGTCCGGCCCGTGCCGAACCTGATCGCGCGTGAGAACGGTTCGCGTCGCCTCGACGTGGACGCCACCGTCTCCGGACGCGAGTTCAGCGCCGTCGTCTCGGACGTCGAGAAGGCGATCGCCTCCACGGACCTCCCCCGCGGCTACCACGCGGAGCTGCTCGGGGAGCACGAGGAGCGGCAGGCCGCTCAGCGGGTCCTGTTCTACAGCGCGATCTTCGCGGCTCTCGCGATCCTCGTGCTGCTCCAGGTCTCCTTCAGCAGCTGGCGGCTCGCACTGCTGTCCTTCCTGACCCTGCCCATGGCCCTGGTCGGCGGTGTCCTCGCCGTCTGGATCGCCGGCGGGAACATCTCTCTGGGTTCCCTGGTCGGCTTCTTCACCGTGCTCGGCATCGCCGCGCGCAACGGCATCCTGCTGATCAACCACTGCCAGCACCTGGAGGAGCACGAGGGCATGGAGTTCGGGCCGGCCCTGGTGCTGCGCGGTGCGCGCGAACGGCTGTCCCCCATCCTGATGACCTCGCTGGCGACCGGACTCGCGGTGCTGCCGCTGGTCTTCCTCGGGAACCGGCCGGGCCACGAGATCGAGTACCCGCTCGCCGTGGTCATCGTGGGCGGTCTGGTTACGTCCACCTTGCTGAATTTGCTCGTCGTGCCTTCCCTGTACCTGCGTTTCGGCAAGGGCTTCAGACGCCACCGGCCGCAGCATGAGGCGGTCGCCACGCACTGAGGCAGGCGGCGGACGGGGCCGCCGCCTCCCGGTGGAGCCCCACCTTGGCTCCACCGAGAGGATCAAGCTGAATGCCCCCTGTCTTCCGCACGAGCGCCGCCCTGCTGAGCCCGATCGTCGCCGCGCTGCTGCTGGCCCCCGGCGCGGAGGCCACCGGCACGCCCCAGGCTCCCTCCGCCGCCCCGGTCAGCGGCGCGAAGGCGCAGGGCAACTGCGGAAATCCCCCCGCCCTTCGCCCGTTCAGATTTCCCGCCCGCCCGGAGGTGAACAACACGTTCCTCCCGCTGACGCCCGGGACCCGGCTGGTCCTCACAGGCGACGTCGCCGGTGAGGACCACACCGTGGTGACGACGGTGACCGATCTGACCAAGGTCATCGACGGCGTGCGCACCGTGGTGGTGTTCGACCAGGACCTCAACGGCAAGAAGGTCGAGGAGTCGGAGCTGGCGTTCTTCGCCCAGGACTGGCGGGGAGCGGTCTGGCGCCTCGGGGAGTACCCGGAGATCTACGAGAACGGCAAGCTGGTCGGCGCGCCCGACACCTGGATCTCGGGCGTCCAGGGCGCCAAGGCGGGCATCGCCATGCTGGCCAGGCCGCGGGTGGGCAGCCCCACCTACACGGAGGGGCTCGCACCCGAGATCGACTTCCTGGACTGCGCCACGGTGTCCCAGACCGGCCAGAGCGTCTGCGTCGAGGCCGGCTGCTTCGACAACGTCCTGGTGACGGACGAGTTCGCGCCGCTCGACCCCGAGGGCGGCCACCAGCTGAAGTCGTACGCGCCGGGCGTCGGCAACATCAAGGTGGAGCCGGTGGGCGAGGAGAACCCGGAGACCCTGTCCCTGACCGAGTACACCCTGCTCAGCCCCAAGGAGCTCGCGGCCGTCCGCAGGGAGGTACTGAAGCAGGACGCGCGCGGCTACCGGATCAGCCCCGACGTGTACGGCACGACCCCGCCCGCGGAGCCCGCGCTCGCGAAGGCGGTCCTGGCCGCGCCGTAGTACTCCGCAGCATGCGGTGCCGGCCGCCCCCGGGGGGGGCGGCCCCCCCCGCCCCTAAGCCCCGGGTGAGGGGT
>NZ_JBSHDU010000003.1:214424-255549 GCF_053616475.1 Streptomyces sp. NPDC055815
CGTCCCCCCCCGCTGGTGCCGGCCCCCCCCCCGCCGGGGGCCCCCGGGCGGGGCCGGGGGCCCGGGCCCGCCCGTTTCACCCCCCCCGCCGGGGGGGCCGCCCCCCCGGGGGGGGGCCGGCACCGCGCGCCCTTCAGCCCGGGTTCAGGTGACGCGGGTCACAATCGGGACATGCGGGTTCTGATCGTGGACGACGAGGAGCGCTTCGCCGAGGGTCTCCGCAACGGTCTGGAGGCGGAGGGCTTCGCCGTCGACGTCGCCGCGGACGGCACGGACGGCCTGTGGCGGGCGCGCGAGCACGCCTACGACGCGATCGTCCTCGACATCATGCTCCCCGGCCTGAACGGCTACCGCGTCTGTGCCACCCTGCGCGCCGAGGGGAACTGGACCCCGATCCTCATGCTCACCGCCAAGGAGGGCGAGTGGGACGAGGTGGAGGGGCTCGACGCCGGCGCCGACGACTACCTGACGAAGCCCTTCTCGTACGCCGTGCTGCTGGCCCGGCTGCGGGCGCTGCTGCGCCGCGAACCGCGCGAGCGGCCCGCCGCCCTCACCGCCGGCGACCTGCGGCTCGACCCGGCGGCCAAGGAGGTGACACGGGGCGGGGTACGGGTCGAGCTGACCGCCCGCGAGCTGGCGCTGCTCGAGTTCCTGCTGCGCCGGCGCGGCGAGACCGTGTCGAAGCGCGAGATCCTCGCGCACGTCTGGGACGACGCCTTCGAGGGCGACCCGAACATCGTCGAGGTCTACGTCCGGCACCTCAGGAACAAGCTGGACCGGCCCTTCGGCCGGACGTCCATCGAGACCGTACGGGGCTGCGGCTACCGCCTGGCCCCCGACGGAGGGTAGGCGGCCATGGGCGTACGGTTCCGGTCGACCGTCGCGGCCGTCCTCGTCGTCGCGGTGGGCGTGGTCGCCGGGGCGGTGGCCCTGGTCGCGCTCCTGCGCGCCGAACTCACCGACGACGTACGGCAGGCGGCGCGGGCCCGGGCCGAGCAGGTGTCGGCCGTCATCGAGGCGGGGCGCGGGGTGCCGTCGCTGGCAGTGAGCGAGCCGGACGAGGAGTTCGTCCAGGTCCTGGATGCCAGGGGAGACGTGGTCGCGGGCAGCCAGAACATCAAGAACCTGCCGGCCCTGGCCGACCCGCGACAGGGCTCCGAGTCCACCGTCGCCACGCCGCTGGACGAGGAGCGGTTCCTGGTGGTGGCGGTGACCGCCGAAGGGCCGGACGGGGACCGGACCGTACTGGTGGGGCGGACGGTGATCGCGGTCGCCGAGTCGGCCCGGATCCTCACACGGTTGCTGCTCGTGGGGCTGCCGCTGCTGATGCTGGTGGTGGCCGGCACGACCTGGATGGCGGTCGGGCGGGCGCTGGCGCCGGTGGCGGCCATCCGGAGGGAGGTGGAGGCGATCTCGGCGGCGGAGCTGCACCGCAGGGTGCCGCTGCCGCCGGGCCGCGACGAGATCGGACGCCTCGCCGCCACGATGAACCGCATGCTGGACCGGCTCGAACGGGCGCAGGGCGCCCAGCGCCGGTTCATCTCCGACGCCTCGCACGAGCTGCGGTCCCCGGTGGCGTCCATCCGCCAGCACGTCGAGGTCGCGCTCGCGCACCCCGAGCGGCTGACGGACCGGGCGGCGAGCGAACGGCTGGCCAGGACCGTGCTCGCCGAGGACCTGCGGATCCAGCGGCTCGTCGAGGACCTGCTGCTGCTCGCCCGCGCCGACGAGGACGCGCTGCGCCCCCGGCTGCGGCCGGTGGACCTCGACGATCTGGTCCTGGACGAGGCGCGCCGGCTGCGGGGGGCGGCGCCGGGGCTGCGGATCGGGACGGCCGGGGTGTCGGCGGCGCGGCGGCACGCGGACCCCCGGGGCCTGGGCAGGGTGGTGCGCAACCTGGGCGAGAACGCGGCCCGGCACGCGCGCTCGGAGGTCGCCTTCGACCTGGCCGAGCTGCCGGACGGCCGGGTGGTGCTCGGCGTGGAGGACGACGGTCCCGGGGTGCCGCCTGCGGACCGCGAGCGGGTCTTCGAACGGTTCGTACGTCTCGACGAGGCGCGGTCCCGTTCGGCGGCCGACCGCGGGGATCTCGGCGAGGCCGTCGGCGGCGGTCTCGGGCTCGCCATCGTCGCCGAACTGGTCGCGGCGCACGGCGGCACGGCGAAGGTGACCGATGGGCGCCTCGGCGGCGCCCGCTTCGAGGTGGTGCTTCCGGCGGACCCCGGGCCGGGGTCCTGAAGGCCGGTTCAGGTCCGTTCAGGCTCCCTTCAGGACCCGCGTGGCAGCGTCGGAGTCGGGGCCGAGGAGGCAGCCATGAGGAACAGACATCCGGCGGCCGCGACGAGCGCGGTCCTGGTCGCGGCCCTCGCGACCGGCCTCTGCACCGCGTGCACCGCCGGTGCCGTCGGCGGCCGGGCCGCGAGCGGGGTGCCCTCGTCGAACGGCGACTGCATCCGGGCCGTGGACACCGAGACCGGCAAGAAGGCCGGTGGGTGCCTGCCGCTGGCCCCGGAGCAGGACCGGGTCGACCGGGTCACGCCGGTGTTCAGCCGGTCGACCGAGATCACCAACCCGCTCCACGCCAGTTCGCAGCTCCAGCAGGTGATCTACGGCGGTCAGGTCGACGGGAAGCCCTTCCGGACCGAGCTCACGCTGCTGCCCGACATCAAGACCATCACCGTGAACGGCGAGCAGGTCCGGGCACGCACGCTCCAGTACCTGTCCTTCTCGGACGGGCGGATCAAGGAGTTCGCGCACGACTGGTTCGCGCAGGCGGACGACGGATCGGTCTGGTACCTCGGCGAGGACGTCTTCAACTACGAGGACGGCGTGGTCGCGGACACCGGCGGCACGTGGCGGTCCGGGACGTCGGGGCCGGCCGCGATGATCATGCCCGCGCATCCGAAGCCCGGTGATGTGTACCGGCCGGAGAACAGCCCGGGGGTGGTCTTCGAGGAGGTCACCGTCAAGGCGGTCGGGGAGACGGTCTCCGGGCCGTACGGACCCGTCGAGGGCGCGATGCGGACGACCGAGATCCACATGGACGGCACGCACGAGGAGAAGGTCGTGGCCCCCGGGTACGGCGAGTTCGTCATCGACGATCCGGGCCCCGACCTGGAGGCGGTCGAGCTGGCCGTCCCGACCGACGTCACCCGGGGGCCCGTACCGGCCGAGCTCGCGGCCCTCTCGGCGGCCGTCCGCGCGGCGCACACCGGGGCGACCGAGGCGAACGTGGCGAAGGTGCGCGCCGCCTGGGACGCGTACCGGGCCGCCGACCGGGTGCCCGAGCTGCTCGTCCGGCAGATGGACCGGGATCTCGACTCGCTGACCACGGCCGTCAAGGCACGCGATGCCGACCTCGTCCGCGGCGCGGTGCTCCGGGTCGCCCAGAACGATCTCGACCTGCATCTGCGCCACGAGCCGCTCGCGACGGTCGAGGCCGCCCGGATGGGGCTGTGGGCGCGCCAGTCGGCGCTGGACGGCGCCGCCCGGGACGCGGGTGCGATCGCCGGTGACGTGTCCAGCCTCGAACTCACCTGGGACCGCGTCAAGCACGGCACGGATCCCGCCCGCGCGGACCGGATCGCCGCCTCGCTGCGGGCCCTGCGCGACGCGGCCGACCGCGAGGACACGACCGTCGCCCAGCAGGCGGTGGACCGGCTCACGTCCGCCCTGTCGGGCTGACCCCGGAGGACCGATCGACCCCGGCATCCGGATGACCTGAACCCCGTGGCGCCGGGGTCTTCGGCGCGTCGGCACGCCTGCGGCCGCGGCAGCACGGAGCATCGCGGTTCGATGGCGTGGGGCGGGCACGCGCACCCGCAGGTCCCCGACCGCCGGAGGAGGATCCATGCCGCACGGCTCCGTCCGACACGTCCTTCCGCGCCCGTGGCGCCGCTGGAGGTGGTGGCAGCGGTGGCGGCGGGACCCGGTGGTGGTGCAGACGGTGCGGTCCACGGCCGCGGCGACGATCTCGTACGTCGTGGCCCTCCAGCTCAGTACGGAACCGGCGCCGCTGACCGCTCCGCTCACCGCGCTGCTCGTCGTCCAGGTGACGCTGTACTCGACGCTCACGACGAGCCTGCGGCGGGTGAACTCCGTCGTCGTGGGCGTGCTGATCGCCATCGCCTTCAGCGCGCTCGTCGGACTCAGCTGGTGGAGCCTCGCCCTGGTCATCCTGGCGTCCCTCGTGGTGGGCCGGTTCGTGCGGGTGGAGGAGTTCGTGCCCGAGGTGGCCATCAGCGCGATGCTGGTCCTCGGTGTCACCCAGGTCGCCGACACCGCCTGGGACCGCGTCCTCGAGACGCTGATCGGTGCCGTGGTGGGCCTGCTCTTCAACGTGGTGCTCGTCCCGCCGGTCTGGGTGGACACCGCCGGGGACTCGATCGTGGACCTGGCCCGGCGGATGCGCCACCTGCTCCTGGACGTCGGCGACGAGCTCGCCGACCCGGACGCGGGGACCGAACCGGCCCCGGTTCCGGAGGCGGCCTCCTCCCCCGCTCCGGTGGAGCGCGCGGCGGCACGGCTGCACGAGGCGCGGCGCCTCGACAACGACGTCGCCGACGTCGACGCGGCCCTGCGGCAGGCCGAGGACAGCCTCCGGCTCAACCCGCGGGTCAAGGAGGGGCTGCTGCACCGGATCGTGCTGCGCACGGGCCTGGACACCCTGGAGATCTGCGCGGTCGTGCTCCGCGTCCTCACCCGCTCCCTGACCGACCTCGCGAAGGAACGGCGCGGGGCCGCCCTCGTACGCCGGGAGACGGGTGCCGCGCTGCGGGAGACCCTGCAGCACCTCGGGGACACCCTCGTGAGCTTCGCCGTCCTCGTGTCCTCGCCTTCGAGCGCGGGGGCGGAGACGGCGGAGGGCCGCCTCGGCGAGGAGCTCGGGGCGGCCCGCGCCGCCCGTGGCCACGCCGCGCGGCTGCTGAGGGAGGAGGCGGCGCACGATCCGGAGAGCTGGCAGCTGTACGGCGCGGTGCTCGCCGAGATCGACCGCGTCCTCGACGAACTCGAACCGGATCACCGCGGCCGCCGCCTCATGGAGGAGCTGGACCGGCACACGCGCGCGCGTGAGGAGCGGCGCCGCCGCGTCACCTCCCTCGCGGGCCGGGCGCGCCGTACGGCGTGACGGGGCGCAGGGCACCGTCCGCGCGGAGGTCGTCGAGGGTCGGATAGCCGTCGACGGCCATGATCAGATCGGTCTCGGCGAGCAGGGAGCGCAGGACGTGGACGATGCCGTCCTCTCCGCCGAGGGCGAGGCCGTACGCGTACGGGCGGCCGATGCCGACCGCCGTGGCCCCGAGGGCCAGGGCCTTCACGATGTCGGCGCCGGTGCGGACGCCGGAGTCGAACAGCACGGGCAGGCCCTCGGCCGCGGCGACCACGCCGGGTAGGGCGTCGAGGGCGGGCAGGCCGCCGTTGGCCTGGCGTCCGCCGTGGTTGGAGCAGTAGATGCCGTCGACGCCGCCGTCCCGGGCGCGGCGGACGTCCTCCGGGTGGCAGATGCCCTTGAGGAGGATCGGCAGGTCGGTGAGGGAGCGCAGCCAGGCGAGGTGTTCCCACCGGAGCGGCTTGCCGAAGATCCCCGCCCATTCCGCGACGGCGGCGCGCGGGTCCTCCTCGGGGGCCTTGGCGAGGCGCGCGCGGAAGACCGGGTCGGAGGTGTAGTTGGCCAGGCAGTGTCCGCGCAGCTGCGGGAAGTTGCCGGTGGCGAGGTCCCGGGGGCGCCAGCCGGTGATCCAGGTGTCGAGGGTGACGACGATGCCCCGGAAGCCGGCCGCCTCGGCGCGGTGGACGAGGCTCTCGGCGAGGGCGCGGTCGGTGGGGGTGTAGAGCTGGAAGAAGCCGGGGGTGTCCCCGTACGCGGCGGCGACGTCTTCCATGGGGTCGACGGTGAGGGTGGAGGCGATCATGGGGATGCCGGTACGGGCGGCGGCCCGGGCCGTGGCGAGGTCGCCGTGTCCGTCCTGGGCGCAGAGCCCGACCACTCCGACAGGCGCCATGAACAGCGGGGACGGCAGGGTGAGGCCGAAGAGGTCGACGGAGAGGTCGCGTTCGGCGGCGCCGACCATCATGCGCGGGACGAGCCCCCACTGCCGGAAAGCGGTGACGTTGGCCTCCTGGGTGTGCTCGTCGCCCGCGCCGCCGGCCACGTACGACCAGAGCGACGGCGGCAGCGCGGCGCGTGCCTTCGCCTCCAGGTCGGCGAAGGTCATCGGCAGGGTGGGGGTGACGCCGAAGAGCCCGTTCAGGTAGATCTCGTTCTGGTAGTCGCCGTACTGCTGGGGCATGAGGGGCGTCGTCCCTTCCGGTGGCCGGGTGCTGTCCGGGCCACCCTGCCCCAGCACGCGCGCGCGTGACCAGGTGCTGTGCCCGGGTCGCCGCAGGCGGGTCAGGGGCGGCCCCGGGCGATGACCACGATCTCGTCCTCCGGGTGCCAGTACCGGACGTGTGCCTTGGGCGGGTTGAGGCGCAGGCCGTGGTCCGGGGCGGTCGTGGCGCGGTAGCCGAGGGGGCCGGCGGGGCGATGAGCCGGTTGCGGTCGTCGCTCATCTCGGTCACCGCGGGGAGACGCAGGCCGTTCGCCCGCTCTCCGGCCCGCAGGTGGAGCAGGGTGACGAGCGTCCGGTCGTCCGGGTCGGCGTGCCGCCCCGCCGTCGGCGGCGGGGCGGCATCGGGGCATGTTCATCCCTTCGTGATCAGGCGTAGGGATCGAAGGGGATTCCGGCCGGCTTCGCCTTGGCGAGGTGGGAGGCGAGGTTCCCGTCCTTGAGGCCGAAGACCGCGCTGCCGAAGTCGGCCTGGGTGAGCTTCTCGCGGATGCCCGCGGGGTAGCCGTTCCAGCCGACCAGGGCCGGGAACTGCCAGGTGTGCTGATGGTTCTCGGGCGGTTCGTCGTTGGTGTTCGCCGGGCGGAAGCAGTGGGTGCCGATGCCGTCCTTGTGGTAGACGATCTTCGGGTGGGTGCCGTCCCAGCGGATCCGGTCGCGCGCGTAGATGTCGAAGTCGCCGTGGGCGGAGGTGGAGACGTACTGCGCCTGGTCGTTCTGCACCCAGACGACGACGTGTTCCCAGTCGTGGCGGTGTCCGCCGAGGCTGCTGCCGGCCACGGCCTGGTCCTTCTCGAAATAGAGCCCGTAGATGACGGCGCACCAGCCGTTGTTGCACTTCGCGCGCGCGTACCCGTTGGTGTTGGTGAGGTCCCAGGCGTCGCGGCACTGGCCGTTGAGGGCGCCGGAGGGGTTGAGGCCGCCGTTGAGCGTCCCGTCGGGGCCGATCGCGGGGGTGGGGTAGCAGCCGTCCGTGTCGTAGTCGTAGGCCGGCTGGAAGGTCTGCTCCAGGCCGTCGGCGTTGGCGGGCAGGGCGGTGGGCGGTGCGGCGAGCGCGCTGCCCGGCAGGGCGATGATCAGCGCGAGGGCGCCCCTGGTGGCGTACGCGGGTGTCTTCACTGCGTCCCCTGGGTCGGTGGGCATGGACCGACCCGCATCCTGGCATGCACATCACAAGCACGCGAGGGTGCCCGAGCCGCCCGGGCAAGCTTTCACCCCGCCGCCACCTCCGGTTGGTCACCCTCGCGCGGCCCTGCCTCAGCGTTGGCGACCCTCGCGTGCGGTCCTGCCTGAGCGGTGGTCACCCTCGCGCGCGGTCCTACCTCAGCGTTGGCCACCCTCGCGCGCGGCCCTACCTCATCGCAGCCTCACCTCGGCGCGGCCTTGACCTCAGTGCGGCCTCACCTCAGCGCGGCCGCCACCAGGCGGCGGATCTCCTCGGCGGGGACGGTTCCGCCGTTGACCAGGCGGTCGAAGACCAGGCCGTCCACGCAGGTGAGCAGGGTGACCGTGCGCGCGGGGGCGTCCGCGAGCCCCCGGGCGGCGAGGAAGTCCTCGACGGACCGCCGGGCCGCGTTGTCCCGCGGCACGAGGATCTCCCGCAACTCGGGGTGGTGGACGCCCTCCAGGGCGCACGCGTAGCGCGCGAGGGAACGGCGGCGGCCTTCCCCGGTGAGCCGGAGCCCGGCGAACGCGGTGAGTCCGGCGACGAGTTCCTCGGCGTCGCGCGGCGCACCGGCCCGCTGCCCGGCCTCCTGGATCTCCGCCTGGTCGCGCTCGACGAGCCGGCGGACCAGCGCGGTCAGGAGCGACTGACGGGTGCGGTGGTACGCGGACGTGGTGCCCGGCGGCAGGCCGGCGGCCCGGTCGACCGCGCGGTGGGTGAGCCCGCGCATGCCGTGCTCGGCGAGCACGTCGATGGCGGTGTCGGCGAGGAGGGTGCGTCGGGCGGTGGCGTCGGCGGGCATCCCCCCTTTCTACACCTGTAGAGGCGAGGAGTACGGTTCTTCTACAGCTGTAGAAGAACCGTGAGAGGGAGGTGCCCGGCATGGACGGCGGGAACGCGGTGGTGGTCGGCGGCGGGATCGGTGGCCTCGCGGCGGCGACAGGACTGCGGAGGATCGACTGGGAGGTGATCGTCCTCGAACGCGCCGCCGCCCTCGGTGACGCCGGCGCGGGGATCTCCCTCCACGCCAACGGCATCCGCGCCCTGGACGCGCTGGGTGTCGGCGCGGGCGTACGGGAGGCCGCCCGGCCCCAGTACACCGGCGGCACCCGCGTCCCGGGCGGCGGCTGGCTGGCCCGGATGGACGGAGCCGCCCTGGAGCGGGCGCTCGGCACCCCGATCGTCGGGATCCCGCGCGCCGACCTGCACCGACTGCTCCGCGCGGCGCTGCCCGACGGGTGCCTGACCGTCGGGGCCGAGGTGACCTCGCTGGATCCGACGGGGCCGGACCGGGTGGGGGTGGTCACCGGGGACGGGGTACGGGAAGCGGATCTGGTGGTCGCCGCGGACGGCGTGAACAGCGGCCTGCGCAGGCTGCTCCTCCCCGGCCACCCGGCTCCGGCGTACAGCGGATCGACGGTCCTGCGCGCCCTCACCGACTCCCCCGTGACCCTGGTGTCCGACTTCGAGCTGACCTGGGGCCGGGGCGCCGAGTTCGGGCACATCGCCCTCGCCGACGGGCGGGCCGAGTGGCACGCCGTGCTCAACTCCCCGCCGGGAGTGCGCCATCCGGATCCACTGGAGGTGCTGCGGCGGCGCTTCCGGGACTGGCACCGGCCGATCCCGGACCTGCTCGCGGCCACCCGCCCCGAGGCCGTGCTGCACCACGACATCCACGAACTGGCCACCCCCCTGCCGACGTTCGTCGCCGGACGGGTCGCCCTGCTCGGCGACGCCGCCCACGCCATGACCCCGAACCTCGGCCAGGGCGCCTGCCAGGCCCTCGAGGACGCGGTGTCACTGGCCGCCGCGCTCGCCGCCGCACCCGACATCGAGACGGCGCTCTCCCGGTACGACACCGAGCGCCGCCCGCGCAGCCAGTCCGTCGCCCGCGCCGCCCGCCGGGCCGGCCGGATGGGCCAGCAGCTCGCACATCCCGTCGCCGTCGCCGTACGCAACACGGCCATGCGGGCGGCGCCGGACGGTGTGACCCTGCGCGCCATCCTGCGGCACGCCGACTGGACGCCGCCGAGCCTGCACCCGTGAAAATACGTAGACGATACGTATCGTCTCGCCTAGGGTGGTCGTCATGACCACCCCCGCACACATCGCCATGTTCTCCATCGCCGCCCACGGTCACGTGAACCCGAGCCTGGAAGTCATCCGCGAGCTCGTCGCCCGTGGCCACCGCGTCAGCTACGCCGTCCCCGCGTCCTTCGCCGAGAAGGTCGCGGAGACGGGGGCGACGCCGGTCGTCTACACCTCCACCCTGCCGACCGACGACGACCCGGACGCCTGGGGCACCGAGCTGATCGACAACCTGGAACCGTTCCTCGCCGACGCGACGCAGGCGCTTCCGCAGCTCGCCGAGGCCTTCAACGGGGACCGGCCGGACCTGGTGCTCCACGACATCACCTCCTATCCGGCCCCCGTCCTCGCCCACGGCTGGGGCGTGCCCGCCGTCTCGCTCTGGCCGAACCTGGTGCCGTGGGAGGGGTACGAGGAGGAGGTCGCCGAGCCGATGTTCGCCCAGCTCAAGGCCTCGCCGCGCGGCAAGGCCTACCACGCGCGCTTCGAGGAGTGGCTCGGCGCGCACGGGATCGACACCGACCCGGACCGTTTCGTCGCCCGCCCGCGCCGCGCGATCGTCCTCATCCCCCGGGCCCTCCAGCCACAGGCCGACCGGGTCGACGAGTCCGTCTACACCTTCGTCGGCGCCTGCCAGGGCTCCCGCGCCGAACAGGGCGAGTGGCGGCGGCCGGCGGAGGCGGAGAAGGTGGTCCTGGTCTCGCTCGGCTCCTCGTTCACCAAGCAGCCCGGCTTCTACCGCGACTGCGTGGAGGCCTTCGCCGGCCTGCCGGGCTGGCACGTCGTCCTGCAGATCGGCAAGTTCGTCGACCCCGAGGAACTCGGCGAACTGCCGGAGAACGTCGAAGTGCACTGCTGGGTCCCCCAGTTGGCGATCCTTCGACAGGCCGACGCCTTCGTCACCCACGCGGGCGCGGGCGGCAGCCAGGAGGGGCTCGCGACCGCCACCCCGATGGTCGCCGTGCCGCAGGCCGTCGACCAGTTCGGGAACGCCGACACGCTCAAGGCCTTGGGCGTGGCGCGGCATCTGCCGATGGAGGAGGTCACCCCCGAGCGACTGCGGGAGGCAGTGCTCACGCTCGTCGACGACCCCGAGGTGGCGCGCCGCGCACGGGAGATCCAGGCGTCGATGGCGCGCGAGGGCGGCACGCTCCGCGCCGCCGACCTGATCGAGGCGGAGCTCTGCCGAAGCACCCGAGGGACCCGAGGGACCCGAGGGACCCTCTAAATGAAAACGATTGTCATGATGCTAGGGTCGGGGCGTCCCCGCACGTCGCTCCCCTGAGGACCCCTGTGTCGCACCTGCCCCCGCACCCTCCCCGCCGCTCCCGGCGCGGGCCGCTGTCCGTCGTCGCCGTGATCTCCGCGACCGCCCTGCTCGGCGGCTGCTTCGCCGGGAGCGGGGCGGGAGGTGACGACGCGAGCGGGCGGATACGGGTCGCGATGATGCAGCCGCCCCGGTCCGGGCTCTCCCCGCTGTCCGACGACGCCTTCAAGCTGTCGCGCTGGTCCACCGCCGAGACCCTGGTCCGGCTCGACCGCGACGGGAACGCGACCCCGTCCCTGGCCACGGGGTGGCGGCAGGCCGGGCACACCTGGACGTTCACCCTGCGCGAGGGGGTGACCTTCCACGACGGGACGCCCCTGACCGCCGAGGCCGTCGTCCGCTCCCTCACCGCCGCCGTAAGGGCCTCGCCGAAGCCCCGCATCCTCGACGGGGTCGACCTCACCGTCCGCGCGGCCGGCCCCCGTACGGTCACCGTCACGACGGGCGCCGCCGACCCCCTCGTACCGCAGCGGCTCAGCTCGCCCCAGCTCGCGATCCTCGCCGCCAAGGCGTACGCGGGACGGACGGTGAACCCCGTCGGCGCCGGGACGGGACCCTTCGTCCTCGTCCGGGCCGACGGGACCTCGTCGGCGACCCTCGACCGGTACGAGGGGTACTGGGGCGGCCGCGCCAAGGCCACCGGCATCGACGTCCGGTACGTCCCCGACGGCACCGCCCGGGCCGCCGCCCTGCGCACCGGTGAGGCCGACATCGTCGAGGCGGTCCCGGTCGCGCAGGCCCGGCTGCTCGACCAGGAGCTGCTCACCGAAGTGCCGATGCCCCGCACCAACACCCTCTACCTGAACACCCGGCGCGGCCCGTTCAAGGACCCGGGTCTGCGGGCCGCCGCCCGGGCCGCCGTCGACGCGCGCGGTCTCGTCACCGGGGTGTACGAGGGCCGGGCGGATCTCGCCACCGGGCTCCTCGGCCCCGCCCTGCCGTGGGCGGCGCCCCTGCGCGCACCCGTACGGCGCGCGCCCGCGGCCGACCCGAAGGGCGCCGCGATCACGATCGGCACGTTCACCGACCGGGCCGAGCTGCCCGAGGTCGCGCAGCTGCTCCAACAGCAGCTGGAGAAGGCCGGGTTCAGGGTGCGGCTCGACGTGCGGGAGTACGCCGCCGTCGAGGCGGACGCACTGGCCGGGAAGTTCGACGCGTTCGTCCTGTCGCGGGCCACCGTCCTGGACTCCGGCGACCCCGCCGCCTACCTGTACAGCGACTTCGCGAGCGACGGCTCCTTCCACCTCTCCCAGCTCGCCGACCCGGGCGTCGACCGGGCGCTCGCCACCGCGTCGGCGGCCCCCGTCGGCGAGGTCCGCCGCCGGGCGATCGTCGCGGCGGAGGCCGCCGTGCTCGCCACCGACGCGGCCGTGCCGATGCTGCACGAGCGGGTCGTCCAGGGCGACGCCGCCGATGTCGTGGGCGCCGCGCACGACCCGCGCGAACGCGAACTCGTCACCCTCGACACGTACGTACGGTGAAGGCCCTCGTCATCAGGGCAGGAGCGGTCCTCGGCGTCCTGGCCCTGGTCGGGCTGCTGCCGCTGCTCTCCGGCGAGGACCCCGCGCTCCGGGTGCTGCGCGCCCGGTCCGCCGAGCAGGAGCCGACCGCCGAGGCACTGGCCGCGATCCGCGCCGACCTCGGCCTCGGCTCCGGTCCCTGGGCGCTGCTCGGCGACTGGGCCGGCGGGCTGCCGCGCGGCGACCTCGGGACCTCCTGGGTGTCGGGCGCCGAGGTGCTGCCGTCGGTGACGGCGGGGCTCGGCGTGTCGCTGACCCTGATGGGGGCGGCGCTGCTCGTCGCGCTGATCGTCGGCGCGCTGTTCGCCGCCCCGGTGCTGCTGCGGGGGCGGGCCACGGGCGGCGCGGTGGCGGCGGTGCTGACCTCGGTGCCGGAGTTCCTGCTGGCCCTGGCGCTGCTGATCGTCGTCGGGGTGTGGCTCGGGTCGCTGCCCACCTCGGGCTGGGCGGACCCGGCCCACGTGGTGCTGCCCGCGCTCGCCCTCGGCCTCCCGGCGGGCGCGCTCCTCGGCCGGCTCGTCGCCGACGCGCTCCCCGCCGTCCTGGCGGAGCGCTGGGTCGAGCTGTGGCGCGGGGCGGGCACCGGCACGGTCCGGATCCGGGCGGCCGCGCTCCGGCGGACGCTGCCCGCGCTCGCCGGCCAGTTCGGCATGGTCGTCGTCGGTCTGACCGGCGGGGCCGTCGCCGTGGAGACCGTCTTCGCCGTGCCGGGCATCGGGCGCACGGCGCTCGGCGCGGCCCGGTCGCAGGACCTGCCACTGCTCCAGGGCTGCGTCCTCGTGCTCCTCGCACTCGGCCTGCTCGCGGGCGGGCTCGCCTCACTGGTGCGGCGCGTGCTGCTCGGGCCCGCGCTGCGGGAGGCGGGCCTCGCTCCGCCGCCGCCCCGGCCCCGGCGGATCCCCGTCGCCGTACCGGTGGCGCTCGCCGCCGTGCTCGCCGGGGTGATCGGCTGGGGGCTGCTGCGCGATCCGTACGCCGTCGACCTCGGCGCGCGACTCGCCGGGCCCTCGGCCGAACGACCCCTGGGCGCGGACGCGTTGGGCCGCGACGTGCTGGCCCGCCTCGGGCACGGCGCGGCGGCCACGGTCGGCACCGCCGCCGCCGTGACCCTCGCCGCGCTGGTGGTCGCACTCGTCCTCGGACTCCTTCCGGGGCCCGCGGCGGCGCTCGCGGACGTCGCCAACGCGCTGCCGCCGGTCGTCCTCGGGCTCCTGGTGGCCGCCGCGACCGGGCCCGGCGCGGAAGCGGCCGCGCTCGCCGTGACGCTCGGCGCCTGGCCGCCGCTCGCCTCCCACACGGCGGCGCTCGTCCAGGAGGTACGGGCCTCCGGCTTCCTCGTCGCGCAGCGGGCGCTCGGCGCGGGGCCGTGGTGGGTGTGGACCCGGCACGTCCTGCCGTCGGTGGCCGGTCCGGTCGCCCGGAACGCGGTGCTGCGGCTGCCCGGGGTGGCCCTGGCAGTCGCCTCGCTCGGCTTCCTGGGGCTCGGCGCACAGCCGCCGTCGCCCGAGTGGGGGCTGCTCCTGGACGAGTCGGCCGACTACGTGGAGCGGGCGCCGGTGGCGGCGCTCGCCCCGGCCGTGGCCCTCGCCCTGCTCGCCGCGCTCGCCGTCTCCCTGTCGCAGGGCTCCCCGGGGCTCCGGCCCGCCCGCCCCCGTACCCGTACTGCCCGAAAGGTCTCGTCCGTTGCCGCTCCCTCCCTCTGAACCCCTGCTCGCCGTCGAGGGACTGCGCGTGTCCTTCGCGGGCGTCGAGGCCGTGCGCGGGGTCTCCTTCGACGTCCACCCGGGTGAGGTCCTGGCGCTGGTCGGCGAGTCCGGCGCGGGCAAGTCCCTGACGGGCCGGGCCCTCCTCGGCCTCGCGCCGCACGGGGCCACCGTCTCCGGCCGGGTGCTGCTGCGCGGCGCCCCGGTCGCTCCGGCCGATCTGGGGCGGCGGGTCGCGTGGATCCCGCAGGACGCGATGGCCTCCCTCTCCCCCGTCCACCTGGTCGACGCCCAACTGGGCTTCGCGGCCCGGACTTCGGCGGGGAGGCGGCGCGGTGCGGCCCTGGCGGTCGCGCGGCGGGCCCTCGCGGAGGTCGGGCTGGAGGGCGATGCGGCGTCCGCGTATCCGCATGCCCTGTCGGGCGGGATGCGGCAGCGTGCGGTGATCGCGATGGCGCTGGTCAACGGGCCGGACCTGGTGGTGGCCGACGAGCCGACGACCGCGCTCGACGCCGAGCGGCGGGATCAGGTCCTCGGGCTGCTGCGGGAGCGCTGCGCGGCGGCCGGGGCGGCGCTGCTGCTCGTGAGCCACGACCTGGAGTCCGTACGCCGGCACGCCGGCCGGATCGCGGTGATGCACCTGGGACGGATCGTCGAACTCGGTGCGGCCGGAGTCGTGTTGGGGCGTCCGGCCGCTCCGTACACCCGGGCCCTGCTCGCCTCCCTGCCGACGGCCGGGTTGCCGCACCGCTCGCGGCTCCCCTCGTTCGAGGGTGTTCCGCGGCCCTCCGCCGTGGGGTGCGCCTTCGCCCCTCGGTGTCCGCGTGCGGACGCCCTGTGCCGGTCCGAGGATCCCGGACCGAGGGCGTACGGGGACCGGCTGGTGGCCTGCCATCACCCGGGGGAGGTGGCGGCGTGAGCGCCCTGCTCGACGTGCGGGACCTCGTGGTCCGGCGCGGGGCACGGACGGTCCTGGACGGGGTGTCGTTCACGGTGGCGGCCGGGGAGACCGTCGGGCTGGTGGGCCCCTCGGGGTGCGGGAAGTCGACGACGGTCGCGGCCGTGCTCGGACTGCTGCGGCCGGACGCCGGTTCGGTCCGCTTCGACGGGGTCGAGCTGACGGCGCTGCGGGAGCGGGAACTCCGGCCGCCGCGGCGCCGGTTCCAGCCGGTGTTCCAGGATCCGTACGGTTCGCTCTCCCCCCGGCGCCCGATCCGCGGGCAGCTCGCCGAGGCCCTGCGCCTGCACGGCCTGTGGTCGGCCGCGGAGGGGCCCGCGCGGGTCGCCGAGCTCCTCGGGCTCGTGGGCCTCGACCCGGCGCTCGGGGAGCGGCTGCCGCACGAGCTGTCCGGCGGCCAGTGCCAGCGGGTGGGCATCGCCCGGGCCCTGGCCGGCCGGCCGGAACTGCTTGTGCTCGACGAGCCGACCTCGGCCCTGGACCCCACGGTGCGTGCGGGCGTCCTCAATCTGCTGATGGACCTTCAGGACGACCTGGGGATCGGCATGTTGTTCATCTCCCATGACACGGCGACCGTGCGGCACCTGTGCCACCGCGTGCTCACCCTGCGCGGAGGACGGATCTCCGCCGAGGGGCGGTGAGCCGCGGCGTAGGGTCGTGTCATGTCCAAGTCCGAGATTGACCAGGTGACCGCCGAGTTCTACGGCGCGTTCGACAACCGGGGCGGCAAGGCACCCGATGTGGACCGGATCCGGCGGCTCGTCCTGCCCCAGGGGGTCATCGTCTGCACGGCGCCCACGTTCACCGCGTACTCCGTGGAGGAGTTCGTCGTGCCGCGCGAGCGGCTGCTCTCAGACGGGCGGCTCGTCGAGTTCTCCGAGTGGGAGACCTCCGAGGAGACGCGGATCGAGGGCGACATCGCCGCGCGGTTCGGCACCTACCGCAAGTCCGGGGTCTTCGACGGGAAGCCCTACGAGGGCGAGGGCACCAAGACGATCCAGTTCGTCCGGACGCCGGACGGCTGGCGGATCGCGGCCCTCTCCTGGTTCGACCACCCCTGACCGGGACGCCGGCCCGCCGCCCCCCTGTACGAGGAGGGCGACGGGCCGGCTCCGTCAGACCATGGCGCCCGCGCGCCGGCGCGGCGCGGTCGCGGCGGGCGCCGGGTTGCGGGTCTCCAGGCCGACGGCCAGCGGCATCGCCGTGAACACCGTGGACGCCATGCCGAGGACGACGCCCGCCAGGAGTGCGACGGAGAAGTCCGTGAGCGAGTCCCCGCCCAGGGCCGCGAGCGCCACCAGGACGAAGAGCGCCCCCATGCCGGTGTTGACCGTACGGGGCAGGGTCTGGGCGACGGCCCGGTCGGCGAGGTCCGCGAGCGGCACGCCCCCGCCCCTGCGGCGCAGCTCCCGCAGCCGGTCGAGGACGACGACGGAGTCGTTGACCGAGTAGCCGACGACGGTGAGCAGCGCGGCGAGGAACACGCTGTCCACGGGCTTGCCCAGCCACGCGAACAGGCCGACCACCAGCAGGACGTCCTGTGCCATCGCCGCCACGGCCGCCGTGGCGTACGTCCAGCGGAACCGCACCGTCAGGTACAGGAGTTGGGCCGCCACCGCCAGGCCGAGCGCGAGGAGGGCGTGGGTGCGGAGCTCGCCGCCGAGGCTCGGGCCGATCAGGTCGTCGCGCTCGACCTCCACCGGGCCGGCGACCCGGGTGAGCGCCTCCCTGATCTCCCGCTGCTCGCCGTCCCCGGCCTCCCGGACCCGCACCGAGACGTCGGTGTCGCCGGTCGTCTGCACGAGGGCGTCGGGGAAGCCGGCGGCCGCGACGGCCGCACGGGCCGTGTCGGCGTCCACCGGGCGTTCGGCGGTGTACTGGACGACCCGGCCGCCGGTGAACTCGACGCCGAACTCCACTCCGCGCACGCCGATTCCGGCGAGGGCCACGAGCAGCAGCCCGGCGCAGCCGGTCAGCCAGCGGCGGCGGTGCGCCATCAGGCGCGGCACGCGGCGGGTCAGCCGGGTCCGCAGCCTGCCGAGCGCGGCCATGCCGGTCACGGCCGGGCGCCTGCGGACGGCGGGCAGGCCCAGCGTCAGGTCGGCGAGGAGCCGGGTGACCACCATCGCGGTGATCAGCGAGGTGAGGACGCCGATCGCGAGCGTCACGCCGAAGCCCTTGACGGGTCCCGTGGCGAAGACGAACAGCAGTCCGGCGGCGAGCAGGGTGGTGATGTGGGAGTCCGCGACCGCGCTCCACACCTTGCCGAACGCCGTCGCGACCGGCCGCCGCAGGTCCCGCCCGGCGGACCGGCCGAGCAGGGCGTACTCCTCCCGGGCCCGTTCGAAGACCAGGACGTTCGCGTCGACGGCGATGCCGATGGCCAGGACGAAGCCGGCGAGACCGGGCAGGGTGAGGGTGGCTCCCACGGCGACGACCGCGGCGTATGAGATCAGTCCGTACAACAGGAGCGCGACCGTGGCGAGGACGCCGAGGAGCCGGTAGACCACCATCACGAAGAGTCCCGTGCAGGCCAGGCCGATGGCGGCGGCCAGGGCGCTGGCGCGGATCGCCTCGGCGCCGAGCGTCGGGCCCACCGTGGACTGCTCGACCGTCGTCACCGGCACGGGCAGCGCGCCGCCCTGCACGAGCGCCGCGAGGTCGCGCGCCTCCTGGGCGGAGAACCCGCCGGTGATCTGCGCGGAGCCGCCGCCGATGCCCGCCCCGCAGGGGACGCCGGCCTGCATGCCGGGTGCGGAGACGATCCGGTCGTCCAGGACGATCGCGACGCGGCGCGCCGGGTCCGTCGGGGCGGCGCAGGCGGCGTCGCCGGTCAGCTTGGCCCAGCCGTCGGCGGCCCGGTCGCGGAAGACGAGGTCGACGGTCCAGCCGCGGCCGGTCGCCGGGTCGAGGACGGCCTCGGCGCTCTTCACGCCGTCGCCGGTGAGGGCGGGTGCCGCGAGGGCGAGGAAACTGCCGGGGGCGTCCGGGTCGGCCAGGACGCGCGTCCCGTCGGCGGCCGCCGGTCCCGCCGGTCCCCGCACGGTGCTTGTGACGGCGTGGAAGGTGAGCTGCGCCGTACGGCCGATGGTCTCGGCGGCCTGGCGCGGGTCGCGGAGGCCGGGCAGTTCGACGACGATGCGGCGCTCGCCGGAGCGGGCGAGGGAGGGTTCCGCGACGCCGAGGCCGTCCACGCGTTTGCGGAGCACCTCCAGGGCGCGGTCGGTGGCGGTGGCGTCGGCGCGGGTGGTGGGTCCGTCCTCGGTCTGCAGGACGATGCGGGTGCCGCCGCGGAGGTCGAGTCCGAGGCGGGGCGGGGTGGTCAGGGTGATCCAGAGGGAGAGCGCGACGACGGCGAGCGCGAGGAGCGCGCGCCGGAGCGAGGCACGAGAGGACATGGGTTCTCCACGGGCGTGCGCACGGCCGGGCGGGCGCCGCCTCGGTGAGGGGCGCCCGCTGTCCGTGCGGGGCGTGCGGTCGGATACGCGTCGGGGGCCGGGCCGTGGACATGCCGAGGGGCCGGGCGGCGACGCGGGGACGTCAGCTGTGCCGGGTGGAGGGTGGTCCGCGCGACTCGCGCGGGGCGTGGGGGCCGCCGGGCGGCGCGCGCTCACGGCGCGGGTCGCCTTCGAGGAGGCCACGCGCCGGTACGGAGAGGTCGACGGGCGCGGCGGGCGGGGCGGCGGGTGCCGCGGGGAACCGCACGGGGTTCTCGACGGCGGCCGGAAGCCCCACGACGGCGGCGGGCGCGAGACGCGGCTCGGCCACGTCGGCGCGCGGGACGCCGGACGCCGGGACGCCCTGCACGAGGGCGGCAGTTGCCAGGAGGCCCTGCGGGGCGGCCTGCGCCTGCGCGGATGCCGCGAGTCCCTGCGGTGCGGCCGTCGACGTCGGGGCGGCCTGCGCCGGCGCCGCGGAGGGCGGGACCAGCAGGAAGGACCAGAGGACGCACAGGATCGCGGGCACGAGGGTCGCGAGCCGACGCACCGGACTCCCCACCGTCCCCTCCCCCACCCCTGGTCGCCACCCTGTCAGGCCCCAGCGTAGACGGGGCTCATGACGAGGCGGTACCCGGTACGCACGGCAGTTGAGTACGGATGCTCATGTCCGCTCCCCGGCGTCCCCGGACGATGGTTCCGTCACCGTTCCTCCTCGGCTCCAGGGGGCCTCCCGTGCTCAGCCGTCTCGCCGCCCACGTCGTCCCGTTCTTCGGACGGCTGACCGTCACCTCGGACCCCGGTGCCCGGGTCGAGCCGGGCAGCATCCTCGTCGTGAACCACACCTCGCTCGCCGACCCGGCGCTCGTGCTGGCCGCGCTCCGCAGGCGACTCGCCGTCGAGCCGGTCCTCCTCGCCACCTCGGGGCTCTGGCGGATCCCGCTGCTCGGCCGGGCGCTGACCCGCGAGGGCCATGTGCCGGTCCACCGCAACTCGGCGCGCGCCGCGGCGGCCCTGGACCACGCGGCGGTCGCGCTCGCCTCGGGGCGGCACGTGATGCTGTACGCGGAGGGGCGCATCCCGCCGCGCCGGGACGCCGCCGAGAACCCGCCGGAGATGTTCCGTACCGGACTCGCGCGGCTCGCGCGGGCGACGGGTGCGCCGGTCGTGCCGATCGGTCAGGCGGGGGCCCGGCGGATCACCTCGGGCGGGCGGGCGAAGCAGCTCGCCGGAGTGCTCACCGCGCCCGTCCGCCGGCCGGGCCTGCACGTCCACATCGGTGCGCCGCTGTACCTGCCCGAGGACGTGGCGGCCGCGACGGAGCTGGCGCACGGCGCCGTGACCGAGGCCTGGCGGACGGCGGCGGGCGCCCTGGGCGAACCGGCGGCCCTCGGCGGCGGGGGGACGGCCGGCTGACCACGGGGCGCGCCCGTGCCGCCCGTCAGAAGACCGAGAGGCCCGTGATCGTGGTGAACCGGTCGAGTGCCGTCACACCGGCCACCGAGTTGCCCCGGCTGTCCAGGCCGGGGCTCCACACGCACAGGGTGCAGCGGCCCGGGACGACGGCGACGACCGCCCCGCCGACGCCGCTCTTGCCGGGGAGCCCCACGCGGTAGGCGAAGTCCCCGGCCGCGTCGTAGGTGCCGCAGGTGAGCATGACGGCGTTGACCTGCTTGGCCTGACTGCGGGTCAGCAGGCGGCTGCCGTCGGCGCGGAGGCCGTGCCGGGCCAGGAAGCCGGTGGCGAGGGCCAGGTCGGCGCAGGAGGCCTCCAGGGAGCACTGGCGGAAGTACTCGCGCAGCAGGTCGGGGACGGGGCCCGTGATGTTGCCGTAGGAGGCCATGAAGTGGGCGAGGGCCGCGTTGCGGTCGCCGTGGGACGCTTCGGAGGCGGCGACGTCGGCGTCGAAGGCGAGGTCCGGGTTGCCGCTCTCGGCCCGCAGGAATTCGAGCAGGCTCCCGGAGGCGTCGCCGGTCAGGCGGTGCAGCCGGTCGGTGACCACGAGGGCGCCCGCGTTGATGAAGGGGTTGCGCGGGATGCCGTGCTCGTACTCCAGCTGGACGAGGGAGTTGAACGGGTCGCCGGACGGTTCCCGGCCGACGTGCGCCCACAGCGCGTCGCCCTCCCCGGCGAGGGCGAGGGCGAGGGTGAAGACCTTCGTGACGGACTGCGTGGAGAACGGGCGCCGCCAGTCCCCCACTCCGTAGACCGTGCCGTCGAGTTCCGCCACGGCCATGCCGAAGTCGCGCGGGTCGCCCGCCGCGAGGGCCGGGATGTAGTCGGCCGGGGTGCCCCGGTCGGTGAGGTCCGCGATCTCCTCGGCGATGCGGTCCAGGACGGGCTGGAACTGGAAGGTGGTGCTGGTGGTCACACGCCACCCCGTGCCGCGAGGCCGAGGTCGCCGCCGTCCGGCACGGCGAAGTAGCGGGCGACGTCGGCCTCCGTGACCTCGGCCAGGGTCGCCGGGGTCCAGTGGGGGTCGCGGTCCTTGTCGACGACCTGGGCGCGGATGCCCTCGACCAGGTCGGGGGTGGTGAGGGCCGCGCAGGAGACGCGGTACTCCAGGTCGAGGACCTCCTCCAGGCCGGGGAGGGCGCGGGAGCGGCGGAGGGTGGCCAGGGTCGCCTTGAGGGCGGCCGGGGACCGCGTGAGGAGGGTTTCGGCGGTCTCCTTGGCGGCGGGCACTCCGGTGTCGAAGAGCCGCTCGACGATCTCCTCGACGGTCGGGGCGGTGTAGCAGGCGTCGATCCACTCGCGCTGCTCGGCGAGGACGCCCTCGGGCGGCGCGACGGCGTGGCGGGCGAGGGCCTCCCCGGCCGGCAGCTCCGTCAGATCACGGACCAGGGCGAGGAGTTCGGCGGAGGGTACGAAGGCGTCGGCGAGGCCCGTGAGGATCGCGTCGGCGGCACCGACGGGGGCTCCGGTGAGGGCCAGGTGGGTGCCGAGCTCGCCGGGGGCGCGGCCGAGGAGATACGTTCCGCCGACGTCGGGGACGAAGCCGATGCCGGTCTCGGGCATGGCGACCCGGGAGTGTTCGGTGACGACGCGGACGGAGCCGTGCGCGGAGACGCCGACGCCGCCGCCCATCACGATGCCGTCCATGAGGGCGACGTAGGGCTTCGGGTAGCGGGAGATGCGGGCGTTGAGCCGGTACTCGTCCCGCCAGAACGCCGCGGAGGCGGAGCCGCCCGCGCGCGCGTCGTCGTGGATGGCGCGGATGTCGCCGCCGGCGCAGAGGCCTCGTTCGCCCGCGCCTTCGATGACGACGGTGGTGACGGCCGGATCCTGCTCCCAGGCGGTCAAGGCTTCGTCGGCCGCGAGGACCATGGCATGGGTGAGCGCGTTGATGGCGCGGGGCCGGTTCAGGGTGATGAACCCGGCGCGGCCCTCCGTCCGGAGGAGCACGTCGGGGGTTCCGGTCGGCACGGTCACTCGGTCCCTTCGGGTGGCACGACTCTGTGTCCCGGCCACCGTACCGGGACGCGTCGCACCCTCCGGAGCGGGGTGGAGGGGCGGGAAGGACTCATCCGCTTCTCGCGGATCCTGATTGCACGGTGCGCGGTCCGGTGACGGCCGCTACTCCGCGTCCTCACACCGAGTCCTTCCCGTCACCTCCATGGAACCACCGGTGGGACGGCGGCGCGAGCGCCGGTCACGGGACGTGGTCAACGGGTGACCACGTCCCGTCCGGGTCTCAGGCCGGCAGCAGGTCCTGCGGGATGCGCACCTGCCGGGGGGTGGAGAGACGCAGCTCGATGATGTCCCGGACGGTGGGCCATTCCTCGTCGAGGATCGAGTAGAAGGCCGTGTCCCGGACGGCGCCGTCGAGGCCGCGGGAGTGGGCGCGCCGGATGCCCTCGCAGGTCGCTCCGAGGCGCTCGATGGCGATTCTGGAGCGGGTGTTGCGGGCGTCGGCGCGCATGGTGATGCGGCGGACGCCCCAGGCCTCGAAGGCGTGCCGGAGCATGAGGTACTTGGCCTCGGTGTTGATGCCGGTACCCCGGGCGTCGCCGGCGATCCAGGTGTTCCCGATCTCGGCGGCGTCCGGGACGGCGGTCAGCGGATCGCCGTGGGGCATGCCGGGGACGGGAGGCCAGATCAGCGGGCCCCGCCAGTAGTCGAGTTCGAGGAAGCGGGTCGAGCCGATGACTCGTTCGTCGGCCGTACTGACCAGGGCGAAGGGCAGGCACCGGCCTGCCGCCTGATCGGTGAGGGCGCGGGCGATGTAGTCGAGGGCCGATTCGAGGCCGTCGGGTACGGGGGTGAAGGCGTAGGCCGATCGGTCCGCCCCGCCGGCCCGGGCGAGGGCTTCGGCGTGCCGCATCGCCAGCGGCTCCAGGCGCACGGAGCGCCCGGTCAGGAGAACAGGTACTGGCACGGAACCTCGGGTCTTTCACGGGCAGGGACGACTACCGCCGCGGGGTGGCCGCGGCGGCAGCAGGAGGGGGTTCTCGCCCGGTGCCGGAGGTGTCGTGAGAACGACAAATGAGCAGGTAAAACGGTTCGCCACCGGGTGCGAGGAGGATCAGTATGCAGCCACAACCGCTCCGAGAACAGAACCCGGGGAGAACCTGCGTCCACGCGGGGGTGAAGCCTGCCGTACGTCCGGTCCGGACGGTCTCACGGGCCGGACGGGGCCGCCCGCCAGTCGGACGGCCCCATGGTTCAGACGCAGGTGGGATGGCCCCAGCCGTCGGAGTTCTTCGCGATGGTCTCGCCCTTGTCGTAGGCACGACCACACCGGCAGCGGCCCGGGAATTTGGCGTTGAGGGTGCCGCCGGACGGGCGATTCCTGCGGGCGGATCCCCCTCCCGCGCTCGCGGAGCCCGTACGGGGCGCAGAGGAGCGTGCCCGGGGCGTGGAGGCGCGCGAGGCGGGCTCGGCCGGGGGCAGTTCGGCGCCGGCGGCGGAGGCCAGGGGCTCCTGCGTACGGGCGGAGTGGCTGGCCGCGCGGTCGGCGGCGTCGTTGAGGGGGTCGCCGTCGACCTGGTGCGCGGGCACGTACACGAAGTCGACGTCCCGGCCGGTGAGCAGCGCGTCGATCCGTACGACCAGGTCCTTGTTGGCGACGGGGGTGCCCGCGGCGGTCTTCCAGCCCTTGCGGCGCCAGCCGGGGAGCCAGGTCGTGACGGCCTTCATGGCGTACTGCGAGTCCATGCGGACCTCGGCGGGCACGGCGGCGTCGAGGGCCTCCAGGAGGCGTTCCAGGGCCGTGAGTTCGGCCACGTTGTTGGTCGCCCGGCCGAGGGGGCCCGCCTCCCAGCGGTCGATCGCTCCGTCGGCGCGGCCGATGACCCATGCCCAGGCCGCGGGGCCGGGGTTTCCCTTCGACGCGCCGTCGCACGCCGCGATGATCTTCTCCACCATCCCACGATCCTGACACGCCGACGGGGGTGGGCGGTCCCACCCCCGTCGGCGCCCGGCCGGGACGGGTCAGAAGGCCCCGTAGTTGACCTGCCAGGTGGGCAGGCCCATGCGGCGCCAGAGGGCGACGACCCGGTCGCGGTCGTCCAGGGAGACCCGGACCGCGTACCGGTGGCGGACATGGGCGTCGAAGAGCTCCGCCTTCACGAGGTCGTCGCCGCGGCCGTCGCCGGAGGCGCGCATCCACAGCTCGTCGTAGGGCACCTCGTGGTGGGCGAGCCAGCTCTCGGTGAGGGCGCGGTGGTCCTCGCTGCGCCCGGAGAGCAGCACGATCCTGTCCCGCTCGCTGTGCCGGAAGGCCCGCAGGGCGTCGCGCACGGAGGGGTTGATCAGGTCGCGGTCGCAGCGGCTGAAGTCGTACGGGCCCCGGTCCACGCGCAGCGCGAGGGTGCCGTCGATGTCGCACATGACGGCGGTGGGGAGCGCCGGGTCGGGGACGTAGGGCGCGCCGACGCTCGGGCGGTCGTTGAGCCAGTCCGCGGTGAGCCGCCAGCCGCCCCGGGTGGCCTTGGCGTGCTTCTCGGCGAGGATGCGGATGATCTCCTCGCCGACGGGCCGGTCGCGGGCGGCGTCGCGGCGGACGCATTCGTCGACGGGCACGTCGGTGAAGTCGTGGACGGCGAAGGTGGCCAGGCCGCCGACGGCCGCCTTGAGCCGCTTGGGGACGTGCGGGGTCAGGTGCGTGTTGTCGACGACGACGTCGAAGCCGTCGTCGACGGCGGCGCGGACGGCGGCGTCCTGGATGCCGAGCACGGTCTTCTCGTGCTGGTGGGACCGGCCGCGCTCCGGCGCGGGGACGTCGAGCATGGCGCGGAGGTCGTCGAGGTTGACGCGGCGCATCCGCCCTTCGGCCGCGGCCTGGAGGGCGCGCGCGGCCGTCGTTTTCCCGGAGGCCGGGAGGCCGGTCATGAGATGGACGATGGGCACGGTCAGTTCTCCTGGTCGTGGGCGAAGGGGTCGGTGGCCTCGGGGCGCAGCTGACGCCAGACGAGGAGGTCGGTGGGGCGCCCGTCGAGGCGCAGGAAGAGCAGGGCGCGCAGGGCCCGGTCGCCGAGGCCCGAGGCGGCGCGGGCGAAGGCGGCCCGGTCGCCGGCGAGGTGGGCCAGCCCCGCGTAGGCCTCGTCGACGGCCCGCTCGCGGTCCGCCGCGGCCGTTTCGAGCCGGTCGATCACCTCGCGGACCCAGGCGTCGAACTCGTCCGGAACCTGATCGAGGAGGGCGTCGAGGGGCTTGCCGCCGGAGGCCTCCACGTCGGTGACGGCGCAGCCGAGGCCCTTGGCCAGTGCGCCGGCGAGGCCGGCGAAGCGCTGGATGCCGTGGCTGCGCCAGATGTCCCGCTCGGTGACGCCGGTGAGCACCTTGTGCAGGCGCACGTACTCGCTGAGCTTGGCCTTGGCGCGCAGGCCGGAGGCGAAGCGCAGGACGAAGCCCTCGGCGTCGGTGCCGGTGGCCCGGTGGCCGCCGGGGAGGGTGTTGGACTCGGTGAGGGCGACGAGCTCGTCGACGCCCATGGCGGGCCAGGTGCGGACGACGGAGCCCAGGGGCCCCCACCCCTCGGCGGCCTCGGCGAGGGGGATCTCGGTGCCGTCCGGGCCGAAGGCCGCGAGCAGCACGAGGTCGCGGCGCTCGCCGTAGTTCACGACGATCCGGTTGCCGGGGTAGAGCATCTCGGCGAGGTAGGTGACGCCGGGGGTCAGGCCGGTGGTGTCGGCGGCGTCGAGGCGGCGCTGGGCCCAGGTGGCCTGGGAGCTGGTGAAGGAGCCCTTGGAGGCGACGTGCCAGCGGCCGTCGTAGTGGAAGAGGACGGCGAGGCTGCCGTCGACCTTGTCGTAGACCTCGAAGGGCTCGTCGGGCAGCGGGGGCGCGTAGGGGCGGCCTCCGGCGTGCTCGGAGAGGTTGAAGAACTTGGGGAGGGGGAGCGCGACGATCCGCCCGGTGGTGTCGTCGGCGACGAGCCCGCGGCACCGGGTGGTGGCCCGGTTCCAGTGCTGGGCGTACTGGCACGCGCGCGTGTACGTGTAGATCGACAGCGGCAGCTCGGGGTGCTGCTTGCGTGTGACGTGTCCGTCGGCGAGTGCGGCGGCGAGCTCGTCGGACGGCATCAGGTCATGGAGAGTCAGGGTCGCCTGGCTCATGGGGTCCCTCCCGTGTGTTCGATGGTCCATGATCGGGCGGGAGCTCCGCGGAGGACAACGCATTTCGCAGGGCGGGCACGCGCGCGGGGGTGCCGACCGGGCTCCCGAGCCCGGTCGTGTCGGTGGCGCCCCGTAGACTCGCCGTCTGCCCGTCGGTGACGGATCCGGCGCAGTCACAGGAAGCGAGTCCCATGAACCACGCGGACGGCACGGCACCGATCTATGCCGAGCTCATACGGGAGCGGGGGGACGTTCCCGGTGACGTCCGCCAGGTCGCCGAGGAGGTTCTGCGGGACCTGAGCCGTGTGATCCAGATGCCTCCGCAGGGGATCCCCGCGGCGCCGCAGGGCGCCGTCGCGCACGCCGGTGCCGGCGCTCCGATGGGTGCGCCCGGGCCGATGGGTGCGCCCGGACCGATGGGGGCCGCCGGACCGATGGGGGCCGCCGGTCCCATGGGCGTCGGCGGGCCCGGGGGCATGGTGGGCCAGGCGGGCGCCGTCGTCCCGCACCGGCCGATGCTCTGACCTCGTCCTCGGCGCCGTTGTCAGTGGCGTCCGTCATGCTGCCTTCCGCAGTGGTCCGTTCCGCGACGCGGGCGGGCCTGGTACGGCGACACAGGGGATGACGACATGGCCGAGGTACTGCTCTTCCACCACGCGCTCGGGCTGACCGAAGGCGTCGGCGCGTTCGCCGACGGGCTGCGGCGGGCCGGGCACACGGTGCACGTGCCCGATCTGTACGAGGGGCGTACGTTCGACGACCTGGAGGCCGGCGTCGGGTACGCCCAGGAGGTCGGCTTCGACACCCTCACCGCCCGGGGCGAGAAGGCGGCCGAGGGGCTCCCCGAGGAGATCGTGTACGCCGGTTTCTCGCTGGGCGTGGTGCCCGCGCAGAAGCTGGCGCAGACCCGGCCGGGCGCCGCGGGCGCCCTGCTGCTGAGCGCCTGCCTGCCGGCGACCGCCTTCGGCCCGGCCTGGCCGGAGGGCGTGCCCGTGCAGGTGCACGGCATGGACGCCGATCCGTACTTCGTCGGCGACGGGGACCTGGCGGCGGCCCGCGAGCTGGTCGCGGGCGCCCGGGAGCGGGAGCTGTTCCTGTACCCGGGGACGGCCCACCTGTTCGCCGAGCCGGGGACGCCGGAGTACGCGCCGGAGGCGGCCGCGCTGTGTGCCGAGCGGGTGCTGTGCTTCCTGGACGGCCTCAAGGGATAGGTCCCTCGGGGACGGCCTCAAGGGATAGGTCCCTCGGGGACGGCCTCAAGGGGTACGTCCCTCGTGGACGGCCTCAAGCGGTAGGTCGATCGGGTCAGCCGATCGGTGGACCCCCGGGTCGGCCGTCCCGCCGTCCGGGAGGGGCCGGGCGGCCGAACGGCCGGGGGCGGCGGCGGGCGGAGGATCGGGGCAGGGCGCGGACCCCCGGCGGGGCCGTCCGCGCGGTCGCCGTACCGAGGAGTCCGTCATGCCGAAGTTCCGCCGTTCGTCCCGTGCCGCCCGGGTGCTCGTGCCCGGGGCGGTGGCCGTGGTGCTGCTCACGGGCTGCGCCCGGGGCTCCGGGGACACGGCCTCCGCGACCGGTACGGGGACGCCCGCCGGGACTTCCCCGTCGGCCGGATCGCCCACCCCCGGCTCCCCCGTCACCGTGGCGCCGGATCCGGCCGGCACGGTCGCCCCTGGCACCCTGCTCGTCACGGACTTCGGCTCCGACACGGTCACCTTCGTCGACCCCGCGCGCGGCGCCACCGGCTCCGTGCGGGTCGGCACCGCGCCGTACGGTCTGGTCGTCGGCGCCGACGGCCGCGCATGGGTGGCGACCGCCGAGGGCGTGGCGGTCGTGGACACGGCGAGCCGCGAGCGCCTCGCGCTGATTCCGTACCGGACCGACACCGGCCCGCTGGCCACGGACGAGTACCGGGGCGGCGGCATGGGCATCGCGCTCGCGCCCGACGGGCGGCGGGTGTACGTGGGGGTCAACGTGCCCGGGGGGAACGGCACCCTGGAGGTCGTCGACACGGCGTCGCTGAAGGTCACGGACGTCGTCCCGGTCGGCCGGCGGCCGTTCGACGTGGACGTCTCGAAGGACGGCGCCGAGGTGTACGCGACGAACCACGACTCCTTCGACGTCACGGTCGTCACGGCGGGGACGCTGGAGCCGCGCCGGATCGAGGTCGCCCCGTACGGCACGGAGGGCGGGCTCGGTTCCTGGCTCAAGCCGCACTACACGGCCGTGCGGCCCTCGGACGGGAAGCTGCTGCTGCCCTTCGAGGGCGAGCGGCTCGCGGTGGTCGACCCCCGGACGGGCCGGACGACGATCGAGCCGATGACCGCGAACACCCATCAGCACGGCACGACGGTGACCGCCGACGGGACGCTCCTGACCGTGGGCACCGGGCCGATCGACCCGGACGTGGACGAGGGGCCCTCCCTGACGGTGCGCACGCCCGGCGGGGCCGAGCGGGTCTACCCGCTGGAGGGCCCGCACGAGAACGTGGCGGTGTCCCGGGACGGCCGCACCGCCTATGTGACGGGCGGCTTCACCCGGGACGGGTACTGGGACGGTCTGACCGTCGTCGACCTCGGCACCGGCGACACCCGCCGTCTTCCGGCCGGCTCGCGGCCGCTGGGGATCGCGGTCCTCTGACGCGCGCGGGGCTCAGCGCTGGGGCGGCAGGACGGTGAGGACGCGCTCCACGAAGGCCTTGAAGTCGGCCATGAAGTCGCTCAGGAACTGCTGGGTCGTCGGATCGGTGACCTCGCCGTCCTCGTCGAACAGCCCCGGGGTGAACTGGATGTACGCCTCCGGGGCGTTCATCTGCGGGGAGTTGCAGAAGGAGAGCACCGACCGGAGGCTCTGCTGGGCGACGGCCGTGCCGATCTTGCCGGGCGAGGCGCCGATGACCGCGGACGGCTTGTGGGTGAAGGAGTTCGTGCCCCAGGGGCGGCTGGCCCAGTCGATGGCGTTCTTGAGGGCGCCGGGGATGGAGCGGTTGTACTCCGGTGTCACGAAGAGGACCGCGTCGACGGCCGCGATGGCCTCCTTGAGGGCCCTGCCCTCGGGCGGGTAGTCGGCGTCGAAATCGTGGTTGTAGAGCGGGAGGTCCTTGATGGGGATCTCCTGGAAGTCCAGGCCGGGGGGCGCCACGCGGAGGAGGGCGCGGGACAGGATCCGGTTGATGGACTTCTCCGACAGGCTGCCGATGAAGTAGCCGACCTTGTACGGGGTCATGCGCGCTGTTCCGCCTTCCCTGGGGGGTCCGTGGGATCTCCTTCGGCAACGTAACCCGAAGGGCGATACGTCACCAATCACGATAGAAAGGGTGAAACGACGCTCCTAGGGAAGGGCGGACAGCGTGACGCGACCGAGGATTCTCGTGGTGGGCGCCGGTTTCGCCGGAGTGGGCTGTGTGCGGCGGCTCGAACGGCGCCTCGCGGCACGGGAGGCGGTGATCACGCTCCTCTCGCCGTTCTCGTACCAGCTGTACCTGCCGCTGCTCCCCCAGGTGGCCGCGGGCGTGCTGACCCCCCAGTCGGTCGCGCTGTCGCTGCGGCGCAGCAAGCGGCACCGGACCCGGATCGTGCCGGGCGGTGTGGTCGGGATCGACACGGCGGCGAAGGTCTGCGTGGTACGGACGATCTCCGGCGAGTTCGTGACGGAGCCGTACGACCATCTCGTCCTCGCGCCCGGCAGTGTCACCCGCACCTTCGACATCCCCGGACTCGCCGAGTACGCGCGCGGGATGAAGACGCTCGCGGAGGCCGTCTACATCCGGGACCACGTCATCGCCCAGCTGGACCTGGCGGACGCGAGCGACGACGAGGAGGAACGGGCCGCGCGGCTGCGGTTCGTCGTGGTCGGCGGCGGTTACGCCGGGACGGAGACGGCGGCCTGCCTCCAGCTGCTCACGGCGAACGCGGTCAAGCGGTATCCCCGGCTCGACCCCGACCTCATCAAGTGGCATCTGGTGGACATCGCGCCCAAGCTGATGCCCGAACTGGGCGAGAAGCTGGGCGCCGCCGCCCTGGACATCCTGACGAAGCGCGGCATCGAGGTGTCCCTCGGCGTGTCGGTGGCCTCGGTGGACGAGGAGACGGTGACCCTCACGGACGGGCGGGTGCTGCCGAGCCGGACGCTGATCTGGACGGCCGGTGTGGCCGCGAGCCCGCTGATCGGCACGCTCGGCGCGGAGACCCTCCGGGGCCGGCTCGTGGTCTCGGCCGAGATGGACGTGCCGGGCCTCGACGGGGTGTGGGCGCTCGGCGACGCGGCGGCGGTCCCGGACCTCGCCAAGGGCGAGGAGGGGGCGATCTGCCCGCCGACCGCGCAGCACGCGATGCGGCAGGGCAAGGCCGTCGCCGACAACCTGGTGGCGAGGCTGCGGGGCGAGGCGACCCATCCGTACACCCACAAGGACCTGGGGCTCGTGGTGGACCTGGGCGGGATGGACGGGGTGTCGAAGCCGCTCGGCGTGGAACTGCACGGGGCGCCCGCCCAGGCCGTGGCCCGCGGCTACCACTGGGCGGCGCTGCGGACGAACGTGGCCAAAACCCGGGTGATGACGAACTGGCTGCTCAACGCGGTCGCCGGCGACGACTACGTACGGACCGGGTTCCTGGCCGCGAAGGCGGGGACGCTGCGCGACTTCGAGTACACGGACGCGTATCTGACGCCGGAGCAGGTCCGCGAGCACACGGCCTCGTTCCGCGGGGCGGTCGGCTCGAACGGCGGGAGGTGACTCCGTACGGCGCCGGGAATCGGGCGGTGGACTCCCGGCGCCGCACAGGCCGTCAGCGGGCGAGTACCGGCGCCGGGCCCATGACGACGACGGGTTCCGCGACCGGGTTCAGGGCGCGCAGGAGTTCACGCATCGCCCCCCGGTCCACGGCGATGCAGGCCTGGGTCGGGCCGCCGTGGTCGACGTGGATCCAGACACCACCGCCCTTCTCCTCGCCCAGGGGGCGTTCCTTGTCGAGCGGGGAGCGGCCCGGCACCCGGTTGTAGTCGATGGCGATCACATGGTCGAAGGAGCCTTCGAGGGGTTCGCCGGAGAGGCCGGTGCCGCTGATCTCGAACAGCTCGTCCTGGTCGTACGGGAGCCGCGCACCGGGGTCGGGCAGCAGACCGCCCGCGTCGCCGAGCCGGAAGACCCCGATGGGGCTGCGGAGGTCACCGGCGGTGTGGTCCTCGGTCCAGCCTTCGAGGGCGTTGTGGGCGGGCCAGGGCCCGGCGGCCTGGGTCCACCGGCCGGCCCGGTCGCGCGCGTAGAGGGTGACGGTGGCCCTGTTGGAGTCGGCGGTGGCGCCGGTGGCGACGAGGACCTGAGTGGTGCCGTCGGGCACGAGCGCGTGGGTGGCGGGGCCGATGCCGGGAATCCGGGATGTGGGGACCGGGGCGGAGGCGAGGTCGTTGGCGGCCCTGCCGGGCGGGCCCGGGGCGGGGCGGCTGTCGCCCGCCGCGGGCGCGGACGACGAGGGGACGGGTGTTGCGGGTGCGGGCGGTGCGGGGCTCGCGCAGCCGCTGAGCAACAGGGCCGCGCACAGTGTGCCGGCGCTCAGCAGCGCGGGGGCGCCCTTGCGGACGGGCATGGGACGGCATCCTCCTGGCCGGGGGCAGTGCAGCGATCCGTACCCGCTCGGCGGGCGGCGCTGCCGCCGCGACCGCGCCCTCACCCGGTCGGACGCGCTCGCGCCGGCGGGAAAGCGGTTGACCCGGCGCCGCGGTCGCGCTTTTCTGCGGGGATGAGTGATCTTCGTATCGAACCGGCGCGGTCCGAGCAGCAGCTCGCCGACTGGCGGGCCGTGCACAACACGATCATCCCGACGGCGGTGCTCTCCCCCGAGGAGGTGCGGGAGCGGGCCGGCCGGAACCGGCTGGACGTCGCCTACCTCGGGGACGTGGCCGTGGGCTGTTCGACGGTGCGTCCGCCGGACGAGGAGACCCCGGCGGCGACCGTGATCGCACGGACGCTGCCCGGGTACCGGGGGCGGGGTTTCGGGACCGCGCTGTACGAGCGGGGGCTCGCGCACGCGCGGACGCTGAGCGACGAGGGCGTGGAGACGGTGGTCCTCGCCTCGAACGAGGAGGGGCTGCGGTTCGCGCTCGCGCGCGGCTTCGTGGAGGTGGAGCGGTATGTGCTCCCGGGCGACACGATCCCGTTCGTGGCGCTGCGTCTGGCCTGACGGACGACCATTTCTGACACTCCGTCAGAACATTGTGTCACGGGTCTGGGAACCTTCGGGGCCCGGCGCTACCCTCCGCGCATGATTCGGACGGTGGTGTGGGGTACCGGAAATGTCGGGCGCGCGGCCATTCGCGCCGTGGACGCCCATCCAGGCCTCGAGCTCACGGCCGTGCTCGTGTCCGATCCGGCGAAGGTGGGCCGGGACGCGGGCCGGCTCGCGGGGCTCGGCCGCGATCTCGGGGTGGCGGCCAGCGACGACGTCGGGGCGGTGCTCGGCGGGCGGCCGGGGGCGGTGGTGTACGCGGCCTCCGGCGACACCCGGCCCGACGGGGCGCTCGCCGACGTGGCGCGGGCGGTGGCGGCGGGCGCGGTGGTGGTGACACCCGCCCTGTATCCGCTGTACGACCAGCGCAACGCGCCGCCCGAGTTCCGGGACCCGGTGCTCGCGGCGGTCGCGGAGGGCGGCGGTTCGCTCTTCGTGTCGGGCGTCGACCCGGGCTGGGGCAACGACGTGCTGCCGCTCCTGGTGAGCGGCCTCGCCGCCACGGTGGACGTGATCCGTTGTCAGGAGATCTTCGACTACTCGACGTACGAGCAGGAGGAGTCGGTCCGCGAGCTGGTGGGGATGGGCCGGCCGATGGAGTACGAGCCTCCCATGCTGTGGCCCTCGGTGCCGACGATGGTCTGGGGCGGGCAGATACGGCTGATGGCCCGGGCGCTCGGGGCCGAGCTCGACGAGATCCGCGAGACGCTTGAGCGGCGCCCCCTGGAGTCCACGGTGAAGACGCGGACGATGGGCGTGTTCGAGGCGGGGACGCAGGGCGCGGTCCGCTTCGAGGTGCAGGGGATCGTGGGCGGGGAGCCCCGCATCGTGATCGAGCACGTCACCCGCATCCACTCCTCCTGCGCGCCGGACTGGCCGGTGCCGCCGGACGGGGCGGGGGCGCACCGGGTGATCGTCGAGGGGAGTCCCCGGATCGAGGTGACGGTGGCGGCCACCGACGAGGGCGAGAACCGTTCGGCGGGCGGGAACGCCACGGCGGTGGGCCGGCTCGTCGGGGCGATCGAGTGGCTGGCGGCGGCGGAGCCGGGACTGTACGACGCGCTGGACGTGCCGCTGCGGCCGGCGGTCGGGAAGCTGGGAAGGAGACCACGGTGATCATCGACATTCCCGAGGGCCAGGAGCCGATCGGGTACGTGTGGGGCGACATGGTCCCGGAGATCGGGACGGCGGCGGCGAACTTCTCGCTGTCGGTGTACGCGCACACGACCCTGGGGCTGCGCGAGTTCGAGGCGGCGCGGCTGCGGATCGCGCAGATCAACGGCTGCGGCTTCTGTCTGGACTGGCGTACCGACCGGGACGGGGAGAAGGTCGAGGAGGGCTTCGACGAGCTCGTCGCGGCGTGGCGCGAGACGGAGGTCTCGGAGGCCTTCGACGAGCGGACGCGGCTCGCGGCGGAGTACGCGGAGCGGTACGCGCTCGACCACCACGGCCTCGACGAGGAGTTCTGGGCGCGGATGACGGCCCGGTACAGCCAGGCGGAGATCGTGGAGCTGACGATGAGCCTGGGGTCGTGGCTGGCGTTCGGGCGGCTCAACCGGGTGCTCGGCCTCGACGAGGTGTGCGTGCTGCCGACGCACTGAGGACGGCGTGCGGAAGGGCCGGCCGGGGGTCTCCGGGCGGCCCTTCCGCGTGCCGTCAGAAGTCCTCGGCGACGATCCGTTCGATGTTGCGTTCGGCGAGGGCCGTGATGGTGACGAACGGGTTGACGCTGGTGTTGCCGGGGATCAGGGACCCGTCGATGGCGTAGAGGCCGGAGTAGCCGTGGAGCCGCCCGTAGTTGTCGGTCGCCCGACCCAGGACCGCGCCGCCGAGCGGGTGGTAGGTGAGGTGGTCGCCCCAGATCTTGTACGCGCCGAAGAGGTCGGTGCGGTAGATCGTGCCCTCCTTGCTGTTGATCTTGTCGAAGATGGACTTGGCCATGTCGATGGACGTCTGCTTCCAGGCCCGGTCCCAGCTCAGGTCGACCCTGCCGGTCGACGGGTTCCAGGAGAACTCGGCGCGGCGCGGGGTGCGGGTGATGGAGAGGTAGAAGGAGGCGTAGGTCTCGATGCCGGTGGGCAGCGGGGCGACCTCGGCGAAGGCCCCGCCGGCGTCCCAGTTGTCGATGCCCGCGGTGGGCATGGAGGACTGGAGGGTCCCGGTGGGGTCCCACATGTGGTTGGCGCGCCCGCACATGACGTTGCCGTTGTCGCCCCAGCCCTTGCCGATCTCGTCGTTGAGGGCGGGCAGGGCGCCGGTGGCCTTGAGCCGGGTGAGGAGCTTGCTGGTGCCGACGCTGCCGGCGGCGAAGAAGACCCGGTCCGCGCGGACGGTCTTGGTGACGAGGGTGGCGCCGGTGGTGTCGATCTGGTCGATGACCACGGTGTAGCCGCCCGCGGCCGCGGGGCTGACGGAGGTCACCCGGTGGAGCGGGGAGACGCTCACGCGGCCGGTGGCGGCGGCCTGGGCGAGGTACGTCTTCTGGAGGCTCTTCTTGCCCGCGTTGTTGCCGTAGATGACCTCCCCCGCCAGGGCGGACTTCTGGACCGTCCCGGCGGCCTCCTGCTTCATGTAGTCCCAGTCGTAGACGTTGGGCACGAAGACGAAGGGGAAGCCGGAACGCTCGGCGTGCTTGCGGCCCACGCGCGCGTACTGGTAACAGTCCTGGCTCTCCCACCAGTTCACGTCCACCGAGGTGACACCGAGGCCCGCGTTGGCGCGCGGGTAGTAGGTGGAGTACATCTCGGCCGGGTCGACGGTGGGGAGGATCGCCGGGAAGCGCTCCCGGAGCGGGGTGACGGCCATGCCGCCGTTGACGAGGGAGCCGCCGCCGACACCACGCCCCTGGTAGACGGTGATGCCGGCGAAGTCCTCCGCGTCGAGGATGCCGGTGTGCAGCGGCACGTCCTTGTCGAGCGGGAAGCCGAGGAACTGGCTCAGCGGCTGCTTGGTGCGGGTCCGCAGCCAGAAGGAGCGGTAGTCGGGCTTGGTGGTGTTGGCGAAGATCTTGCCGTCGGGTCCCGGGGTGTCCCAGGCCTTGCCCATCTCGATCATATGGACGTCGACGCCGGCGCGGGCGAGCCGCAGGGCGGCGACGGAGCCGCCGTAGCCGCTGCCGATGACGAGGGCGCGCACCTGGGAGCCGTCGGCGATGGGGGTGCAGTTCAGGCCGGGGACTTCGGCGCGGGCGGGGGCCGTGATCGTGCCGGCGAGGGCGGCGGCACCGAGAACAGAACCTGTTCCCGCGAGAAAGCGGCGGCGGCTGACCCCGTGAATTCCCTGGGTGGACGAGGGGTGTTCACTCATGTGATCTTCCTCACTCGCGAGTGAATGGGAACATGTTCTACGGCCGCTCATCGTGGAAGTCACGAGAAACTGCCGGGTAACTTCAGGCCGGAGACGCCCTCTTGATCGCCTGTGCTACGTACGCGGCGTGGGCCCGCGCCGCGGGCAGCAGCGCGTCCCATTCCCCGTACTCCCCCGCCAGGTACTGGTCCCGGGCGGTGGCAAGGACCGGCCGGTGCTCCTCGGGCAGCTCGCCGAGGAGCCGGTCCGCCGCCCCGTCCTTCGAACGGATCCGGCCGGTCCGCAGGGTGGTGAGGATGCGGGCCAGGGTGAGCAGCACGTTGCGGGTGTCGCCGTCGAGGTCGGCGAGCAGTCCGGGGACGCCGGCGACGATCGCGGCCCGCAGATCGGCCTCCGGAACGGGATCGAAGAGCACGGACGGACGGGGGCCGTACAGGGAGAGGTCACCGGCGCGGGCCATGGTGAGGAGCGGGGCGAGGTCGGGGCAGGGGGCGGGTGCGGGTGTGAGGCCTCGCTCGAAGTCCTCGCGGAGCCACTCCCCGTACAGGTACTCGCAGACCGGCGGGTGGCGCCAGGGCCGCACCTCGGTGTGGACGACCAGGCTCAGCTCGACGGGCCGCGCGGGGCCCTCGTACGCCCGCTCGCCCGAGACGGCGAGCAGGGCGTCGGTGAGGGCGCGGCGCTCGCCCTCGGTGGTGGGGCGGGTCAGGGCGACGAGGACGTCCACGTCGCTGGTGGGCCGCAGCCCGCCGAGGACGGCGGAACCGTGCAGGCAGGCGCCGAGGACCGCGTCCGTGCCGAGCGTCTCACGGACGATCCGCACGACGCGGCGGGCGCTCTCGTGGTCGGTGTCCTCGCGGGCGTGGGCGGGCATGCGGCGGCTCCTGGTGGGTGACGGGCGCGGGGCCCGTCACCGTACCGGATGCCGCGTCAGACCGTGGCGGGCCCCGGGGCGCCGGTGAGGCGCTCGGGGGTGAGGAGTTCGGCGAGGCGGTGGGCGGGCAGCAGGCCCTTCTCCACGGTGAGTTCGACGACCCCGCGGCCGGTGGCGAGCGCCTCCTGGGCGATGGCGGTGGCGGCGGTGTAGCCGAGGTGCGGGTTGAGCGCGGTCGCGAGGCCGATGGAGTTCTCCACGGCCGCGCGCAGCGCCTCGGTGTTGGCGGTGATGCCGTCGACGCAGCGCTCGGCGAGGGTGAGGCAGGCGGCGCGCAGGGAGAGCAGGCTCTTCGAGAGGGCGTGGAAGATGACCGGCTCGAAGGCGTTGAGCTGGAGCTGACCCGCCTCGGCCGCCATGGTGATGGTGATGTCGTTGCCGATCACCTCGAAGGCGACCTGGTTGACGACCTCGGGGATCACCGGGTTGACCTTGCCGGGCATGATGCTGGAACCGGCCTGCACCGGCGGCAGGTTGATCTCGCCGAGGCCCGCGCGCGGCCCCGAGGAGAGCAGCCGCAGGTCGTTGCAGGTCTTGGAGAGCTTGACCGCGATCCGCTTGAGGACGCCGGAGAGCTGGACGAAGGCGCCGCAGTCCTGGGTGGCCTCGATGAGGTTGGCGGAGGTCACGAGCGGCAGACCGGTCAGCTCGGCGAGGTTGCGGCGGGCGGTCTCGGCGTAGCCGGGGGCGGCGTTGAGGCCGGTGCCGATGGCGGTGGCCCCGAGGTTGATCTCGTGGATGAGTTCGATCGCCTCGGCGAGCCGGCCGCGGTCCTCCTCCAGCATCACGGCGTACGTGGAGAACTCCTGGCCCAGCGTCATGGGCACCGCGTCCTGGAGCTGGGTGCGGCCCATCTTCACGACCGCGCGGAACTCCAGGGCCTTGGCGGCGAAGGCGTCCTGGAGGACGGCCATGGCCTTCAGGAGCTCGCGGGCGGCGCCGATCGCCGCGATGCGGATCGCGGTCGGGTAGACGTCGTTGGTGGACTGGCCGAGGTTGACGTCCTCGTTGGGGTGGAGGTGGCTGTACTCGCCCTTGGCGTGGCCGAGGAGCTCCAGGGCCCGGTTGGCGACGACCTCGTTGGCGTTCATGTTGGTGGAGGTGCCGGCGCCGCCCTGGACGACGTCCACCACGAACTGGTCGTGGAGCCGTCCCGTACGGATCTCCCGGCAGGCTCCGGCGATGGCGTCGGCCTTGTCGGCGGGGAGCAGGCCGAGCTCCTCGTTGGCGCGGGCGGCGGCTTCCTTGACGGCGGCGAGCGCGTCGATCAGGAGCGGGTAGACCGAGATGGGCGTACCGGTGATGGCGAAGTTCTCGGTGGCACGCAGCGTGTGGACGCCCCAGTAGGCGTCGGCGGGGACGTCCCGGTCGCCGAGCAGATCGTGCTCGCGACGGACGGGGAGGTCGTGCGGGACCGGTGCGGGAGCCATGAAGGGCCGTCCTTGGGGAGGGAGGGGAGGTGGGGAGGGTGCTGGTGGTGGCCGGTAGGCCTTTTTCCGGCGTCCACGCGGGTGCGTGCGAGCCTCGGCAGGTGTCCACGCGGGTGCGTGCGCACCTCGGCGGTGGGCACGCGGGCGCGTACCGGCCTCATCGGCTCCGCACGCGCTCGCGTACGGAGCCGGCGGCCGTTTCCGGGCACGGCGGAGCCCGCCGGGCGGGCCCGGCGGGCGCGGGGCGCCGGTGGAGGGGGTTGATTCCGGCTCGCGGGCGGGCGGGGGGAGGCGCCGTCCGCGAGCCGGGGTTCTGGGGGCGTCGTCAGACGCGGGCGGCGACCGCGGAGGCGGACCGCGAGTGGCCGGTGGCGAGGGCCGGTTCGTCGCGGACCGGCCCTTCGAGGAGGCGGCGCAGGAGGGCGGTGCTGCGGGCGGGGGCGCCCGTGGCGCCGGTGCCGTCGGCGAGGAGCGTGGCGAGCAGGGCGATCCGGGCCTGGCCGGCCCGGAGGGTGCCGGTGAGGAGGGCTCCGGCGGCGACGAGGTCGACCGCGCCGCCGCCGGTGTATATCTCGGCGAGCGGCCCCGCGGGGACCCGGGTGGTGACGGCGACGAGGACGCCCTGGGCGACCGCGTCCGCGACGGCGGCGGCGATCTCCGGGGTGGCGTTGCCCGCGCCGGTGGCGACGAGGACGATGCCGCGGGCGCCGGCGGAGACGGCGGCGTTCAGGAGGAAGGGGTCGCCGTCGGAGTGGTGGGTGATGATGTCGACCCGCGGCAGCGGGGTGGCGTCGGGGCCGGTGGCCCCGGGGTTCGCGGTCCGCGCGGCGGCCGGCAGGGGCAGCGGGGCGGGGCGCTCCGGCTGCCGCTCGATGTCGACGCGGGAGAACCCGACGCGGCCGAGGCGCTCGGCGGAGGGGTCGGAGAAGGCGTCGGCGGCGAGGGTCTGGGTCTTCACCGTGCCGCGCGCGGCGTGGACGCGCCCGTCGAAGACGACGAGGACGCCGAGGTCGCGGACGCTGGAGGCGACCTGGAGCGCGTCGTAGAGGTTGCCGGGGCCGTCGCCGTCGCCGGTGCCGAAGGGGCGCTGGGCGCCGGTGAGGACGACCGGGCGCGAGTCGGCGTGGTGGAGGTCCAGGAGGAAGGCCGTCTCCTCCAGGGTGTCGGTGCCGTGGGTGACGACGATGCCGTCGACGCCGGGGTCGGCGAAGGTCTCGTGGACGGTGCGGAGCAGGGCGAGCTGATGGGCCGCGGTCATGCGGGAGCTGTTCACGTTGAACAGGTCGACGACCTCGACGGTGACGCCCTCGGGCAGGGGGGCGGTGGCCAGGACGTCGTTCCCGGAGGCGTCGGCCGCGTAGCCGGTGCCCTGCCAGCGGCTGGCGATCGTGCCGCCGGTGCTGATGACGACGATCCGGCGTGCTCCCCCGTCGTGCGTCCGCTTCATGCCTGCCGTCCTTACTCCGTACCCATATCTCCTGCGTCCGCAACGATAGGACAGGAGGCGCGCAAGACGATTGCGAAATCCGCCCCTGTTCTGTTGCAGCGTGGTAGATAATTGCGCCATGGACCGGATCGATCTCCACATCTTGCGCGAGCTCCAGAACGACGGCCGGCTGAGCAACCAGGAGCTGGCCCAGCGGGTCGGCCTCAGCCCCTCCCCCTGTCTGCGCCGGGTGCGCCAGCTGGAGCAGGACGGGGTGATCCAGGGCTACCGGGCGATCATCGACCCGGAGGCGGTGGGGCGCGGCTTCGAGGTCCTGGTCTCGGTGGAGGTGCGGCGGGACCGGGAGACGGTGGAGGCCTTCGAGGAGGCGCTCCAGGACGTGCCGGACGTGATCGAGGCGTACCGGCTGTTCGGGAGCCCCGGCTGCCTGCTGCGGATCGCGGTGGCGGACCTGGCGGCGTACGAACGGCTGTGGATCGAGCGGCTGACGACACTGGCCGGGGTCACCGAGGTCAATTCGCAGATCATCATGAAGCGGATCAAGGAGCCCAAGGGGATGCCGGTGGACGTCCGGGGCGCCTGAGGCTCCCGGTTCCGCCGTATGCGAGAACGTCATGGAACAGCCCCCTGCCCGTTACATGACAGGTACCTGACGCGTGCCACCCTCCCGGTGACACGTAGTCAACACGCGTAGACCGCAGGGACGTCGAGCCGCGCCCCCGGTCCCACGCGTGCCGTCCCCGGGAAAGGGCCCCCCATGTCCGTTGTGCGGATCGGCAGATGGAAGGTGTGGGCGGCGGCCGTCGCCACCGCCCTCGTCGGCATCACGCTCCCCGCGGTCACCGCGACTCCCGCGAGCGCCACGACCACCGCGTACGACTCCACGTACTACAAGAACGCGATCGGCAAGACCGGCACGAGCCTCAAGTCCTCGCTGCACACCATCATCAGCAGCCAGAGCAAGATCTCGTACGACGCGGTCTGGAACGCGCTGAAGGTCACCGACCAGGACCCGAACAACACCGGTAACGTGATCCTGCTCTACAGCGGCGTCTCGCGCAGCAAGTCCCTCAACGGCGGCTCCGTGGGCGACTGGAACCGCGAGCACACCTGGGCCCAGTCCCACGGCAACTTCGGCACCTCGGCCGGCCCCGGCACCGACCTGCACCACCTGCGCGCCTGTGACGTGCAGGTCAACAGCACCCGCGGCAACAAGGACTGGGACAACGGCGGCAGCGCGGTCAGCGGCGCCCCGGGCAGCTACACGGACAGCGACTCCTTCGAGCCGCGCGACGCGGACAAGGGCGACGTGGCCCGCATGATCCTGTACATGGCCGTCCGTTACGAGGGCGACGACGGCTGGCCGAACCTGGAGCCCAACGAGTCCACCAGCAACGGCAGCGTGCCCTTCCACGGCCGCCTCGCGATCCTGAAGCAGTGGAACGAGCAGGACCCGCCGAGCGCCTTCGAGGAGCGTCGCAACGACGTCATCTACAACACCTACCAGCACAACCGGAACCCGTTCATCGACCACCCGGAGTGGATCGAGGCGATCTGGTAGCCCACGCGCCACCGCAGTGACGAGAGCCGGGGCGGGGGGCTGGCACCCCGCCCCGGGCCCCCGGTGCGGCGCCGGCAAAAGCGGAAAACCCGGTGGTAGAAGCAGATTGAGTGATAACAAAAAAACACCCCGAGGGGGTAACC